>NZ_JAJSPA010000050.1:0-21923 GCF_021282295.1 Halomonas sp. G15
CCGTAGAGGCTGCCCAGGGTGGCGGCCACGTCGGGCAGCAGCGCCCGGGCCAGCCAGACGCCGCCGGCGATCCCGGCCAGGGCGCCGACCACGCCGAGCAGCACCAGCTCCAGGGCCAGGCCCGTGACCAGGGTGCGGCCGGAGACCCCCAGGGCACGCAGGGTGCGCAGCATCTCCAGGCGCTGCTCCAGGGCCAGGCCCAGGGCCGCCTGGACGATGAACAGGCCGACGATCAGCGCCAGCAGCGCGAGTGCCGTCAGGTTGAGGTGGAAGCTCTGGGTCAGCTGGCCCGGCGAGACCAGGGTGGTGGCGCGGGTCAGCGCCAACCCCGCTGGTGCGGCCGCGAGGGCCCCCGGTGCGGAGACCAGGCGACTCAGGGTCTCGCCGCTCTCCAGCAGCGTCGCGGCGGCGGCGATATCCATCACCAGGGTCTGCGGCGGCAGCGAGGGGGCGAGGCTCAGCGGCGGCAGCCGGCCCGCCGCCAGGCGCGGGGTCGCACCCCGTGCAGCGTCGCCATTGAGGCCCAGGCTGGGCAGGGTGTCCGGGGCGAGGCGGGTCTGCCATGGCGGTGACAGGAAGCCGGTGAGCTCTACTGTGCTTCCGGCAGTGGCGAAGGCGCTGTCGCCGGGCAGAGTGAGGGGGTCGATGCCGATCAGCGTCAGCCGCGTGCCGTCGGGTGCGGTGAGCTCGCCTTCCAGCAGCGGCGAGACTGGTACTCCCTGGCGGCGCAGGGTGAGGAAGTCGTCGCGCGTCAGGGGGTTGCCGTCGAGGCGCTCCAGGCGGTCCAGCCCGGTGGTGAACAGCGCCTCGGCGCGGGCATAGCTCTCCTTCGCCGAGGCGTTGATCGCCTGGACGCCGCTCCACAGGGCGCTGGCCACCCACAGGCCCAGCAGCAGCATGGCCAGCTGGCCGGGGTGGCGGCGATAGTGGGAGAGCAGGGTGGTGAGCAACGTGACGAGCTGGGTGGCAATCACGATGACGCCTCCTCCGCGGCCTTGTCCGCCGAGATCAGCCGAGCGCGTGAGAGCACCAGGCGGCGATCCAGCGGCGCGGCGATGCGCGGGCTGTGGGTCACCATCAGCAGGGCGCAGCCGGTCTCCGCCACCAGCGAGAGCAGCAATTCCAGTACCTCGCCGGCGGTGGCCTCGTCCAGGTTGCCGGTGGGCTCGTCGGCCAGCAGCAGCGCCGGACGCGCTGCCAGGGCACGGCCGATGGCCAGGCGCTGCTGCTGGCCACCGGAGAGCTGCTCGGGGTAGCGGCCCTCGAGTCCCGCCAGGCCCAGCCGCGCGATCAACTCGGCCGACCAGGCGCTATCCTCGCGGCCGGCCAGGCGTGCCTGCAGGCGCAGGTTGTCGAGTACCGTGAGGCTGGGTACCAGGTGGAACTGCTGGAACACCAGACCCAGCGACTCCCGGCGCAGGCGTGCCCGCTCGGGCTCGGTGAGGGTGGAGATCGCCTGGCCCCCCAGGCGCACCTCGCCGGCATCCGGCAGGTCGAGCCCCGCGGCCAGGTGCAGCAGGGTCGACTTGCCGCTGCCCGACTCCCCCATCAGCGCCAGGCTCCGACCTGCTTCCAGGGTCAGGTCGACTCCGGCGAGCACTTCGAGGGGCCCCTGGGGCGTGGCATAGGCCTTGTGGACCTGGCGGAACTCGAGCATGGCGGCCTCCCTGGCGCTGGAATGGGCTGACACGGGTCAGGCCGGAATGGTGGCACAGAACGCCGGCCAGCCACAGGCGACGGAGGGAGGAGTGTCGGCGATGCCGCGATCGGGTATAACCGGTGGCACTCAGGGGCCAGGCGACGCGAGGAGGCGAAGAACATGACGGTGACGGTGTCGCGGCATTTCGTCGGTGGGCTGTTCCAGGGCGTGCCCGGGATGGCGGCCGAGCGCGCCAGCCTGCTGCGCCGCGCCGGCATCTCGCCGCGGTTGCTGGAGTCGCCCCATGGCCGGGTCACTGTGGAGCAGTTCGCCACCCTCTACCGGCTGCTGGTCAACGCCTGCGACGACGAGACACCGGGCTTCTTCGCCCGTCCGCTGCGCGGCGGCACCCTCAAGCTGCTCTGCCTGAGCCTACTCGAGGCGCCGACCCTCAAGGTGGCACTGCACCGCTATCGACTGTTCTTCCGTATCCTGCTCGACGACTTCGGCTACGAGGTCAGCCATGGCGATGACCTGGTGCGTATCGGCCTGGTGGAGCACCGGCCACCCGCGGGCAGTCGCATCCTGGTGCATGAGCTGATGCTCAAGCTGCTCCACGGCATCGCCTCCTGGATGATCGCCCGCAAGATTCCACCGATCACCCTGGAGTGCGCCTACCCGCAGCCCGAGCACAGCGCCGACTACCGCTACTTCTATCCCGGGCGGCTGCTGTTCGACCGACCCCAGACCGCCATCTACTTCGACGTGGCGGTGCTCGACGAGCCGATCCGCCAGACCAAGCGACACCTGGGCGCCTTCCTGAAGCGCGCCCCGGCGGACTGGTTCTACGTCTCCTTCGAGGAGCGCCTGCTCTCCCACCGCGTGCGCGAGCACCTCACCCGCCACGGCGCCTATGCCGCCGGGGTGGCGGAGGTGGCCGCGGCGCTGCACATGTCGGTGCGCACCCTGTCGCGGCGCCTGGCCGCGGAAGGCACCCGCTTCCAGGCGGTCAAGGACGAGTGCCGCCGGGATGTCGCCGTCCAGGCCCTGACCCGCAGTGACCAGCCCCTGGCCGGCATCGCCGAGGGGCTCGGCTTCGAGGACCAGGCCTGCTTCAGCCGTGCCTTCCGCGCCTGGACCGGGGATACGCCAGCCGCCTATCGGCGGGCGCTGGCGCTGCCCCGGTAGCGGCCGGGGCCCTCACGCCTCCTGACGGATGCGCTTCTTGTCCAGCTTGCCGACGCTGGTCTTGGGGATCTCGTCGACGAAGCGGATGGAAGAAGGCAGCGCCCAGCGGTTGATGCGCCCCTCGCTGACGAACCGCTTCAGGAAGGCCAGCACCTCGTCGCTTGCCGGTGGGGCGTTGAGGTCCTTGGGCACCACCAGGGCGGCGGGACGTTCGCCCCATTGCTCGTCGGGCACGCCGATCACCGCCACCTCGGCCACGCCGGGGCACTGGGCGATCAGGTTCTCGAGCTCCAGAGAGGAGACCCACTCGCCGCCGGTCTTGATCACGTCCTTGATGCGGTCGCGGATCTGCAGGAAACCGCGCTCGTCGAGGGTGGCCACGTCGCCGGTATGCAGCCAGCCGTCGCGCCACAGCTCCTCGCTGCGGGTAGTCTCCTTGTAGTAGGCCTGGGTGAGCCAGGGGGCGCGGACCCGCACCTCGCCGACGCTCTCGCCATCGTTGGGCAGCGGGGTGCCGCTCTCGTCCACCACCTGCAGTTGCACCAGGGGGATCGGCAGGCCGGCCTTGCAGCGCCAGGGCAGCTGGGTCTCGAAGTCGGCCTCGGCGATATCCCGGGGCAGCACGTCGGCGGTGAGCAGCGGGCAGGTCTCGGACATGCCGTAGGCGCTGCGGGTATCGATGCCCAGCTCATGGGCGCGGCGCGCCAGCGCCTGGGTCAGCGGGCTGCCGCCGATCAGCAGCTTCCAGCCGGCGAGGTCGACCCGGCCCGAGGCGATGGGATCGGCGTTCAGCACCATCCCCAGCAGGGTGGGTACGCAGTGGGAGAAGTCCACCCGCTCGTCGACCAGCAGCCTGACCAGCATCTCGGGCTCGTAGCGCCCCGGGTAGACCTGGGTCGCGCCGAGCAGGGTGGCGGTATAGGGCACGCCCCACGCATGCACGTGGAACATCGGCGTGATCGGCATGTAGACCTTGTCGCGATTGAGCAGCTCGACCCCCGGAGCCTGCAGCGTGCTGGCCTCGGTCAGGGTGTGCAGCACCAGCTGGCGATGGGTGAAGTAGACCCCCTTGGGGTTGCCGGTGGTGCCGGTGGTATAGAAGAGCGTGGCCACCGCGTTCTCGTCGAAGGTGGGGAAGTCGTAGTGGCGGGACTGGTCGGCCAGCAGCGACTCGTACTCACCCACCAGCGGCAGGGCACTGTCCACCTCGGCCGCTTCCTCCTGGCAGAGCAGATAGCCGCGAATGCGCGGCAGCCGCTCGTGTAGCCCTTCCAGCAGCGGCACGAAGTCCTGGTGCACCAGCACGAAGTCATCCTCGGCGTGCTCCATGGTGTAGTGGATCTGCTCCGGGGAGAGGCGCACGTTAACTGTGTGCAGCACCGCCCCCAGCATGGGGATGGCGAAGAAGGCCTCCAGATAGCGGTGGCTGTCCCAGTCGAGCACCGCCACCACGTCGCCGGCGTGGACCCCCTGGGTGGTGAGCAGGTGGGCGAGCTGATGCACCCGCTCCCGGAATCGGCGGTAGTCGTGGCGACCCAGGTCGCGGTAGACGATCTGGTTGTCACCGGCCATGCGTACGCCGCTCTCCAGCAGGTCGCCGATCAGCAGCGGAGGGTTGGTCGCGGAGGGCGTGGACGGCAGGATCTTGGGTGTGACGGTGGTCATGGTGATGTCTCCTGGAAGATCCGGATCAGCAGCGCTCGATCAGCAGGGCGATGCCCTGGCCGCCGCCGATGCACAGGGTGATCAGGCCGTAGCGGCCGCCGGTACGTTCGAGTTCGGCCAGTGCCTTGATCACCAGGATGGCACCGGTGGCGCCCACCGGGTGGCCGAGGCCTACGGCGCCGCCGTTGGGATTGAGCTTGTCGGCCGGGAACGCCAGTTCCTCGGCGACCGCCATGGCCTGGGCGGCGAAAGCTTCGTTGGACTCGATGACATCGATATCGCCGATGGTCAGGCCGGCCTGCTCCAGGCAGCGGCGTACCGCGGGAATCGGACCCAGCCCCATCAGGTGCGGATCGACCCCGGCGGCGGTGCCGGTGATCAGCCTTGCCCGGGGTGTCAGGCCGCGGCGCTCGGCCTCCTCGGCGCTGGCCAGCACCAGGCTGGCCGCCCCGTCGTTGAGGCCCGAGGCGTTGCCGGCGGTGACCAGCCCCTCCTTCTGGAAGGCCGGCCTGAGCCGGGCCAGGTCCTCCAGGGTGACGCCGTCGCGCACGTGCTCGTCGCGGTCGAAGACGCGCTCCTGGCGGCCCTGGCGCACCGTGACCGGCACGATCTGCTCCGCGAAGCGCCCCTCGGCGATGGCTCGGGCCGCCTTGTGGTGGCTCTCCATGGCGAAGCGGTCCACCGCCTCGCGGCTGAGGCCGTAGCGGGCGGCGATATTCTCGGCGGTACAGCCCATATGGCCGCTGCCGAAGGGGTCGCTGAGGATGCCGAGGGTCAGGTCGGTGACGCTGGCGTGGCCCATGCGCAGGCCGCTGCGCGCCTGGGGCGGCAGCAGGTAGGCGCCGCGGCTCATGGACTCGGCACCACCGGCGAGGGCCAGGCGGCTGTCGCCCAGGGCGATCTGCTGGGCGGCGGAGAGCAGGGCCTGCACCCCGGAGCCGCACAGGCGGTTGACGTTGAAGGCGCCGGCCTCGTCGGGGACCCCGGCCTCCCGGGCGATATGCCGGGCCAGGTAGGCGTCCTCCGGGCCGGTGGTGATGATATGGCCGTAGACGGCGTGGTCGATGGCCGCGGCCTCGACGCCGGCACGTGCGAGTGCCTCGCGGGCGGTGACGGTGCCGAGTTCATGGGGGGCGAGGCCCGAGAGGCTGCCGCCGAAGCCGCCGATGGCGGTGCGGGCTCCCCCCAGGATGACGACGGAATCAAGGTGCATGGGAATTCTCCAGTGTCAGGCCTTGCCCAGCAGCGAGCGGGCAACGACCTCCTTCATGATCTCGGAGGTGCCGGCGTAGATGGTCTGTACCCGGGCATCCAGATAGAAACGCGAGATGGGGTATTCGCGGGTGTAGCCGTAGCCGCCGAACAGCTGCAGGCAGGTGTCGGCGGTGGCGCACTGCATCTCGGTGAGACGCAGCTTGAGGATGGCGGCCTCGGTGGGCCCCATTTCTCCCTGCCGGTACTGCGCCATGCACTTTTCAAGGTAGGCGCGGCCCATCTCGATGTCGGCCTGCACCTCGGCCAGGGTGAAGCGGGTGTTCTGGAAGTCGCCCACCCGCTGGCCGAAGGCGCGGCGCTCCCTGACGTACTCCAGGGTGAGCGCCAAGGCCCCCTGCATGGCGCCCAGGGCCTGGGCGCCGACACCCAGGCGCTCCCGGGGCAGCTCCTGCATCAGGTAGGCGAAGCCGCGGCCCTCCTCGCCGAGCAGGGCATCCTCCGGCAGCTCGATGCCGTCGAAGAACAGCTCGGCGGTGTCGCTGGCGTGCTGGCCGATCTTCTTGATCGGCTGGCCCCGGGAGAAACCGGGGAGGGTGGTGTCGACCAGGAACAGCGAGACCCCCCGGGCGCCGGCTTCCGGGTCAGTCTTGGCGCAGACGATCACCAGGTCGGCCACCTGGCCGTTGGTGATGAAGATCTTGCCGCCATCCAGCCGCCAGCCGCTCTCGGTGCGTCGGGCGCGGCTCTTCATGCCGGCCAGGTCGCTGCCGGCGCCGGGCTCGGTCATGGCGATGGCGCCGATGACCTCGCCGCTGGCCATGGCCGGCAGCCAGCGCTGCTGTTGCGCCGGGGTGGCGATATGCAGCAGGTAGGGCATGACGATATTGGCGTGGATGTTGTAGGCGCTGGCCAGGCCGCCGAAGCCGCGCCGCGAGATCTCCTCGATGACCAGCTGGGTGATGGCGAAATCGGCGCCGGCACCGCCCAGTGGCTCCGGCATGTCGATGCCCAGCAGTCCCGCCTCGCCCATGCGCCGCCAGAGCTCGCGGGGCACCTCGCCGGCCTCCTCCCAGGCGTCGTAGTGGGGGTCTACCTCCTGGTCGAGGAAGCGGCAGATCATGTCGTGGAACAGCGGGGTCAGCTCGTCCCGGGGAGTGGCCTGGGTCACGCTTGAAGCTCCTTGCGCAGGTGTCGCTTGAGAATCTTGCCGGCGGTGGTCCTGACGAAAGGGGCTGGAATCGAGAATAGCGGAAACCACGGACGGCTCATTACGCCATGGTAGGTTCAGGAGATGGCACGGGGTTGATCTATCGCGCCAGCTTCTTTGCATTTCCTGCCAATCTGGAGTGTGCTTTTGCAAAGCAGGCTAAGGGTTTAGGCCTCTGATTAACATATACGGCCAAGGTAGTAGAGAAGCTTCCCTCAACGTAAAGAGGCGCCCGAAGGCGCCTCCCGTGGTGGTCGTTTGAGGCATGGCTCAGACGAAGATGCGCTCGAACTCCGGCGAGAAGTCTTGGCTGGCAGGTGGCTTGGGACAGAACACGGCAAGGCTCATGCCGCATCCTCGGCATCGATCGGGCGGGCCTGCTTCAGGGCCATGGCCTGGAAGGGTGTCGACTCATCCCCCTGTGTATAAGTCACGATATCCACAGGCAGTTGCAGCCGGGCTTCGAGGGCCTGCTTCAGCTCGGCTCGCTGAAGGCGGGAGATGGGGTAATTCGAGACCAGCAGCAGGTCGAGGTCACCACCTCGGCGGGTGTCGTCAAGGCGTGAGCCGAAGAGGCGTACCTCGACCTCCTTGCCGAGGTGCACCTGCACATCGGCAAGGATGATGTCTCGCTGGGACCGGGTGAGTCGCATGGTGGCTGTCTCCCGCCTCGCTGGTTGGCAATGCCCGCTTAGCCAGTCTAGCACCTGTCGAGTAGTGAAAGGCCCCTTGGCGAGTCCCCCCGTGAGCTCAATGCTCGTGACCATGCTCCCTGAAGTCGCCCATGTCGACGTCGTCGTGGTTGCCCGGCTCGGCAAGGGCGTCGTGGAGGGTATTGGCGTTGTGGCGCATCATGCCCAGCCAGGTGCTGGCCTCGCCTTCACTGGCCAGGGCATCGGCGTAGAGGGTGCCGGCGATGGGCAGGCCGGTCTCCTCGGCGAGCTGCTCGAGCAGGGCCGGGCTGGTCATGTTCTCGTGGAACAGCGCGCGCACCTCCTGCTCGCGGATCACCTCGATCAGCGCGGCCATGTCGGCGGCGCTGGGGTCGGCCTCGGTGGAGAGACCCTGGGGCGAGAGGAAGCGCAGCCCGTAGGCGTGGGCGAAATGGCCGAAGGAGTTGTGGCCGGTGATCACGCTGGTGGCGACGGGAATCTCGGCGATCAGTGCACGGATTTCGGCGTCGGTGGCCTCGATCTCGTTGATGTAGCGCTCCGCGTTGGCCTCGTAGGCCTCGGCGTTGTCCGGGTCCGCCTCGATCAGGCCGTCGCGGATATTGGCCACGTAGCGCTTGCTGGCATTCAGGTCCTGCCAGCCGTGGGGGTCCAGGTCGCCATGGTCGTGGCCATCGTGACTGTCGTGCTCGTCATGGTCGTCCTCGGCCGGCGCTTCCTGCTCATCGCTCATCGAGGCGAGGCCGTCGCTTGCCACCACCAGGGGGCCGGCGTAGTCGCTGGCCTCCACCAGGCGCTCCATCCAGCCCTCGAACTGCAGGCCGTTGAAGACCACCAGGTCGGCCTCGGCCAGGGCGCGGGCGTCGGTGGGGCGCGGCGAATAGACGTGGGCGTCGCTGTCGGGGCCTACCAGAGCGGTAACCGCGACATGCTCGCCGCCGACGTTCTCGACCATGTCGGCCAGGATGCTGAAGCTGGCCAGTACCTGAATGCGCTCCGCGGCGTGGGCGGTGGGCAGGGCAAGCAGGGCGGCCAGGCCCAGGGCGGCGGCGGGGCGGAAGGCGTGCATGGCGGAGTCTCCGTGGGGTCAGTCGTGTTCCGGGGCGCCCAGCGGCGTGGCGCGGCGGCGCAGCCGGGCGAGCAGGCTGTGGTGGCGGCCCACCAGGGCCGAGAGCAGGTAGCCGGCCCCGGCCAGCAGGATGATCGCCGGGCCCGAGGGCAGGTTGAGATGGTAGGAGAGCAGCAGCCCGCCGCTGCTGGCCACCAGGGCCACCAGGATGGCGATGCCGATCAGCCCCTCGAGACGCTGGCTCCAGAAGCGTGCGGTGGTGGCCGGCAGCATCATCAGCCCCACCGCCATCAGGGTGCCCAGGGTCTGGAAGCCGGCGGTCAGGTTGAGCACCACCAGGCCCAGGAAGAGGCCGTGCACCAGCCCCACCGGACTGCCCTGGCCGCGCAGGAACAGCGGGTCCAGGCACTCCACCACCAGGGCGCGGAAGATTACCGCCAGGATCACCACGATCAGGCTGCTGATGGCAGCGATCAGCAGCAGGGCGGTGGTGTCGACGGCCAGGATCGAGCCGAACAGCACATGGGTCAGGTCGACACTGCTGCCACCCAGCGACACCAGCATCACCCCCGCGGCCAGCGAGATCAGGAAGAAGCTGGCCATGGCGGAGTCCTCGCGATGGCCGGTCATCTGCGACACGCTGCCGGCCAGTACCGCCACCAGCAGCCCCGAGAGGATGCCGCCCAGGCTCATGATCGGCAGCGAGAAGCCGGCGGCCAGGAAGCCCAGCGCCACGCCGGGCAGGATGGCATGGGCCATGGCGTCGCCGATCAGGCTCATGCCACGCAGCATCAGGAACACGCCCAGCGGCGGGGCGGCCAGCGACAGCGCCAGGCCGGCCACCAGGGCGCGCTTCATGAAGCCGTAGTCGAGGGGGGCGAGCAGCCAGGCGTCAAGCAGTTCCAGCATCGAAGGTATCCGGGAAGGTGAGGGGCAGGCGCGGTGCGCGGGGCGGCTGCCCGGCGTAGCGCTCGAGCAGCGATTCGGGGCTCGCCCAGCGGCCGTGGCCGCCGGCCAGTATCAGCACGTCGTCGGCCAGGCGCGAGAGCTGCTCCAGGTCGTGGAGCACCACCACGATGGTGGCGCCGTCGCGGGCCATGTCGCGCAGCACGTCCATGAGCACATCCACCGTCTCGACGTCGACGTTGGCGAAGGGCTCGTCGAGCAGCAGCAATTCGGCCTCCTGCATCAGGGTGCGGCCGATCAACGCGCGCTGGCGCTGGCCGCCGGAGAGCTCGCCCAGCTGGCGATGGGCCAGGTGGGAGATGCCCAGCCGCGCCATGATCTCGCGGCCACGGCGGTAGTGGGCCGCGCAGTAGCCCCGGGTGGCGCCATGGCTGGGCCAGGTGCCGGTCATGATCAGCTCTTCCACGCTCATCGGGAAGGTGAGGTCCAGGGCCAGCTGCTGGGGTAGCCAGGCACGGCGCTCCTTGGGCACCTGGCAGGCCACGCGGCCCGAGATCGGCCGCAGCATGCCCATGATGGCGCTGATCAGGGTGCTCTTGCCGGCGCCGTTGGCGCCCACCAGGGCGGTCACGGCACCATCCTGGAAGCGCCCCTCGAGATGCTCCAGCACGGTGCGCCCGCCGCGGGCCAGGCTCAGGTCCTCCAGCTGCAGGCGCGACATCACGCCCCCCAGCCGGTGGCCCAGGCCACCGCCAGCCAGAGTGCCGCCAGCGGCAGCGCCGCCAGCAGCAGGCGCCGGGTCGCCGAGAGCGACATCAGCGAGAAGTGGCAGGGCC
Source organism: Halomonas sp. G15 (assembly GCF_021282295.1). Classification (NCBI taxonomy): domain Bacteria; kingdom Pseudomonadati; phylum Pseudomonadota; class Gammaproteobacteria; order Oceanospirillales; family Halomonadaceae; genus Halomonas; species Halomonas sp. G15. Next base: position 10,397 of record NZ_JAJSPA010000050.1, read on the forward strand.
CTTCCGGGCGGTGCCGGTGTCTGCGGTGTGCCATGGGATCCTCTGAGCGGTGTCCTGCGGAAAGCGGCGAAGTTATAACATAACAAAACGCCGGCTGGCCAGCGCCTGTGGCGGTCGCCGCGACAGCGTCTCGGCAAGGCGGCGGTAGCTGACGCGATGACGGCCATCGCGGAGAATGAGGGTGAATCCAGCGAACAGGGAGAGCGGGATGGCAGCGGCATGGTGGTGGGCAGTGCCCCTGGGCGTGGCGAGCGTGGGCGGCGGGCTGCTGCACCTCTTCCATCGGCGCCTCCGGGTCAGCCTGGCCGCGCCCCGGGTGGCGGTGACGGGCTCGCTCGAGGCGCACGGCGTGACCGGGGAGACGGTGGTCTTCCCGACGCGGCGAGGCAGGCAGCTGACCGGCTGGTGGCTGCCTGGAGGAGGGCGCGGCACGATAGTGGTCACCCATGGCTGGGGTGCCAACCGTGAACTGATGCTGCCGCTGGCCCGGCCGCTGCAGGCCGCCGGCTGGAACGTGCTGCTGTTCGATGCCCGCAACCACGGCGACAGCGATGCCGACAGCTTCTCCTCCATGCCGCGCTTCGCCGAGGACACCGAGGCGGCGCTGGCCTGGCTGCGTGCCCGCCCCGGCATGGCGGAGGCACCGGTGGCGCTGCTCGGCCACTCGGTGGGCGCCGCGGCGGTGCTGCTGGCCGCCTCGCGGCGCGACGATATCGGTGCCGTGGTCAGCCTCTCGGCCTTCGCCCACCCCGACGGCATGATGCGTCGCTGGCTGGCCGAGAAGGAGCTGCCCTTCTTTCCGCTGGGCTGGTACGTGCTGCGCTACGTGGAGCGGGTGATCGGCCACCGCTTCGACGCCATCGCCCCGGTGAACACCCTGCCGCGGGTGCGCTGCCCGGTGCTGCTGGTCCATGGCCGCGACGACCGGGTGATTCCGCCCAGCGATGCCGAGCGGCTCTACGCCAGCCGTGGCGAGACGCCGACCCGGCTGCACCTGCTGCCCGGCGACCACGACCTCAGCCAGCATATCGAGGGCGAGCTGCCCGAGCTGCTGGGGTTCCTCGCGGAGGCCCTGGCCGAGACGACGGTCGAGTCGGCCTGATTCACCGCTGGAGCCCCATTATCGCGGGAGCCCCAGGGCGTGGCGCATCACCTGGCGCTTGGCACCCTCCAGGCGCTCGGCCAGGGCAAGCCCCGCGGCGCCGGCGAAGCGCAGCGGCGCGGCTCCGGTGAAGACGTGATGGAAGGTCTCCATGGCGGCGATCATCGCCAGGGTCTGGGGGCGCCGCTCGCGGGCGTAGCCGGCGAGGGCCGCGCGGTCGCCCGGATCGCCGCCGGCGTGGAAGGCTTCGATCACCCGCCGGCTCAGCGCCTCGGCATCCTGCAGACCCAGGTTGAGCCCCTGGCCGGCCAGCGGATGGATCACGTGGGCGGCATCCCCCACCAGTGCCAGGCGTGGGCGCACGTAGCGCTCGGCGTGACGCCGGCGGATGGGGAAGCTGGCACGGCCCAGCACGGCCTCGACGCCCCCCAGCCGGGCGGGAAATTCATGCTCGATGGCGAGGCGCAGGGCCTCGTCGTCCAGCGCCTCCCGGGCCAGGGTGGCCTCGGCGCTGTCGTACCACACCAGCGAGGCATGCTGGCCCGGCAGTGGCAGCATCGCCTGGGGGCCGGCGGGGGTGAAGCGCTGCCAGCTGACGTCCTGCTGGGGCAGGTGGGTGCGCACGTTGATGATCAGCGCACGTTGACCATAGTCCTCGTCGCGGGTCGCGATGCCCGCCAGCTCCCGGGTATGCGAGGCGGCACCGTCGGCGCCCACCACCAGCCGTGCGGCCAGCATCCGGCCGTCATCGAGCTCCAGCAGGCTGCGGTGCCCACCGGGGACCCAGGCCACCGGCCGGGCGTGGCAGAGCGTGGTCACCCCGGGAATCTCCTCGAGCCGTTGCCACAGGGCGCGGCGAATCACCCGGTTCTCGACGAAGTGGCCGAAGTCGGGCAACTCGAGCTCGGCGGCGTTGAAGCGGATATGGCGCTTCTCGGCCGTGTCGCAGGCCTCGATATGGCGGAAGGGGCAGCGCCGCGCCTCGGGAATGAACGCCCAGGCGCCCACCTGCTCCAGCAAGCGCTGGGAGGCCAGGTTGAGCGACGACACCCGCAGGTCGAAGGGAGCCTCAATGGGTATCGCCGCCGGCGGGCCGCCGCCCTCCACCAGCGCCACGCTCATGCCGGCCTGGCCCAGTGCCGCCGCCACGGCCGCGCCGACCATGCCGCCACCGACGATGATCGCATCCAGGGTCTCGTCCATGCCTTTCTCCAAGTGGCCCTCTCCAACTGCCGATGTTCGGGCGCCGCGCAAAATCCCTTTCGGGTCGCGGTCGCTACCGCCTAGGATACCGAAACTCGACGATCCAAGGAGCGACCATGACCGCGACACGATCCACGCTGATCCTGCTGGGCTGGCTGGCGCTGGTGACGCTGACCGCGCTGACCGGCATCTTCACCCCGCCCGGCGAGTGGTACGCCGGCCTCGACAAGCCGCCGTTCACCCCGCCGAGCCTGGCCTTCCCCATCGCCTGGACGCTGCTCTACCTGCTGATGGCCGTGGCCGCCTGGCGGGCCACCCTGGCCGCACCCCCGGCAATGCGCTGGCACACCCTCTGGCCCTTCGTGGCCCAGCTGGCCGCCAACGCCCTGTGGTCAATCCTGTTCTTCGGCCTGCACTGGATGCTGGTAGCGCTGGTCGACCTGCTGCTGCTGTGGGGACTGATCGTGTTCACCATCCGACGCTTCGCCGGGGTCTCGCCGCTGGCCGCCTGGCTGCTGGCGCCCTATCTGGCCTGGGTCAGCCTGGCCGCCTACCTCAATGCCAGCATCTGGTGGCTGAACGGCTGAGGCCTCGGGTTCGTCGTCAGGCGAACTCCTCGGTATCGATCTCGGCCTGCAGGGCCTCGCCGTAGCGTGCTCCGGCGATGCGCTCGGGAGCGAAGAGGGCGTCGAGACGCGCGACGTCGGCGGCGTCCAGCTTCACGGCATCGGCGGCCAGGTTCTCGCGCATATGGGCGATGGAGCGGGTGCCGGGGATCGGGATGATGTCGTCGCCCCTGGCCCGCAGCCAGGCCAGTGCCAGCTGCCCGCTGGTCACCTCGAACTCGCCGGCCACGGCCTCGAGTTCGGCCAGCAGCCCCAGGTTGCACGACAGGTTCTCGGCGCTGAAGCGTGGCATGCCGACGCGCACGTCACCCTCGACCAGGCCCTCGCTGTCGCGCACCGCGCCGGCCAGGAAGCCGCGCCCCAGCGGGCTGAAGGCCACGAACAGGGTGTCTGACTCGCGGCACGCCTCGAGCACCGCGATCTCGGGGTTGCGGGTCCACAGCGAGTACTCCGTCTGCACCGCGGCGATGGGATGCTCGGCCCGCGCGCGGCGCAGGGTGGCCGCCGAGACTTCGGAGAGCCCGATGGCGCCGATCTTGCCTTCCTCTACCAGCCGGGCCAGTTCGCCCACGCTCTCCTCGATGGGCACGCCCTTGTCCCAGCGATGCAGGTAGTAGAGGTCGATATGGTCGGTCTGCAGGCGCTCGAGGCTCGCCTCGCACTGGCTGCGCAGCGTGGCCGGGCGGCCGTCGATCACCTTCCTGCCCAGTTCCGGGTCCATGGCCATGCCGCACTTGCTGGCCAGCAGGAGCTCGTCCCGCTTGCCGGCGAGTGCCTTGCCCACCAGGCGTTCATTGGCGGTGGCGCCATACAGGGTGGCGGTATCGAAGTGGCGATAGCCCATCTCGAAGGCCTCTTCCAGGGCGCGCAGCCCCTCGGCCTCGGAGACCGGCTGGCCGTAGCCATGGGAGAGGTTCATGCAGCCCAGGCCGATGGTGGGAGAGGCCACGGCCTTCAGGCGGGCGGTCACGGAATTCATGGTGTCTCCTTGCATATTATCGAGCCGTATCCTCAGCGCTTGCGGGCGATGAACTGCACCACGCAACCCGGGCCGGTGTGGCCACGGCCCTCGATCACCTCGCGCTCGCACTCCCGGCTGAGCTCGATATCCAGCTCGGCGAATGCCGCGTCGAGCTCCGCCGCGGTGGGAGTGCGATCCGGGGTATCCGGGCCGCCGGTATTGCGATGCACCTGATCCGGCGTATAGGCCTCCAGGATCAGCACGCCGCCGGGCTTCAGCGCGCGGATCACCTGGCGGTGCAGGTGGGGGCGGCCCGCCGCCGGCACGTGGCAGAAGATCGACACCACGGCATCGAAGGAGGCCGGCACGAACTCATGCTCGGTTAGGTCGGCGTTCTGGGTGGTCAGCGCTACCCCCTTGTGTTCGGCCAGTCGGGCGGCCTTGCGCAGGCCCACCGAGGAGGCATCCACCGAGGTCACCCAGTGGCCGAGGCCGGCCAGGTAGACGCCGTTGCGTCCTTCGCCATCCGCCAGGCAGAGCACGCGCTTGGGTGCCTCGCCGATCAGCGCGGCCTGTTCGCGCAGGAAGTCGTTGGGTTCGGTGCCGTAGACGTAGTCGTCCGTGCTGTAGCGCTCATCCCACATGGGGCATCCTCGCAGTGTCATCGATCAAACCCCGAGAGTACCAAGTTCCGGGGCCCTGTTGGCCTATCCTGCCTCCCACTTGTGACGGGTAGCTGCACGCGAGCTTCACAATTCCTGCGCTAAGGGTCAGTAGCATGCGAAGTATTCTCATCGTACAGGAGCCCCGCCATGCCGTCCCACACCCCACACTACGGCCGCGTCAGCCGCCTGCTCCACTGGGGCATGGCGGCGCTCTTTGGCGTCCAGTTCATCACCGCCATCGCCCATTTCGCCTTCCCGGATACCGCCCTGGAGGCCGCCGTGTGGGGCGCCCACAAGCCGCTGGGGGCACTGCTGATGCTGTTGATCGTGCTGCGCCTGGTGTGGGCGGTGGTGGACCGGACCCGGCGACCGGCCTCGGTCAACCTCGCCGCCAGCCTTGGTCACCTGGCGCTGTATGCCCTGATGGTGGCGGTGCCGCTGGTCGCCCTGCTGCGCCAGTATGGCTCGGGGCGTGCCTTCGCCCCCTTCGGCATCCCGCTGATGCCAGGCTTCGAGGGCGAGATCGAGTGGATGACCGCCGTCGGCGGCATCTTCCACGGCCTGCTCGGCTGGGTGCTGCTGGCGCTGATCGTCGGCCACATCGGCATGGCGATCTTGCATCGCCGCATGGCGGGCGAAGACGTGCTGGTGCGAATGTTGCCGCGGCTCGGCACTCATTCTGACACGGGGGGACGCTGAGACTTTACCCGGCGCTTCTCGCTTCACCTTTGGTCGCACGCCCCCGGTTCCTGCCGGGGGCGTGCTGTATGGTAGGCCGGTAATCTGCCGCACCACGGATAACGGCAGGCAAAACAACCATAACAGGGACCACGGAGCGCCAGGCATGGCCAAGCCCATTCTTCTCTCTCCGCGCTACCGCGTGCTGCTGGCCGGACTGTTCAGCCAGCTGCTGTGCATCGGCGTGGCGCGTTTCGCCTACACTCCGCTGCTGCCACTGATGCAGCAGCAGACCTGGCTGAGCGATGCCCAGGGCGGCTGGCTGGCCGCCCTCAACTACGCCGGCTACATGCTTGGGGCGCTGACGGCCGCCTCCATCAGCAGCATCCGGCTCAAGGACACCCTCTATCGGATCACCCTGGTGCTGGCGCTTGTCTCCACCGCCGGCATGGCGCTGGCCGACAGCTTCTGGCTATGGGCATCGATGCGCTTCGTGGCCGGCTTCTCGAGCAGCGGCGCCATGCTGCTCGCCTCGGGGCTGATCCTGCACTGGCTGATCAGCCACCGGCAGCGCGGCGAGCTCGGCATCCACTTCGCCGGGGTGGGCCTGGGCATGCTGCTGGCCGCCCTGGCGGTGGAGCTGATGTTGCGTCTCTCCCTCGACTGGCAGGCCCAGTGGTGGGGCTTCGCCGCCCTGGCCGTGGCATTGCTGGTACCCGCCTGGACCTGGTTGCCGCGGCCCGCCAAGCCGCTCGAGGGCGGCGGCGGCGGGCAACGCCCGGCCCAGCCGCCCAGCCGCACTTTCATGCGGCTGATGCTGGCCGCCTACTTCTGTGCCGGCTACGGCTATGTGATCAGCGCCACCTTTATCGTCGCCATCGTCGAGCGTGAGCCGCTGCTGGCCGGCGCCGGCAACTGGACCTTCGCCCTGGTGGGCCTGGCCGCAGCGCCGGCGGTAATGCTGTGGGACCTGATCGCGCGCTGGATCGGCTACCTCGGCGCGCTGATTGCCGCCATGGGCCTGCAGGTGGTGGGGATCGTGCTGCCGGCGGTCACCGACAACCTAGCCGGCGTGCTGGCCAGCGCCGTGCTCTACGGCAGCACCTTCCTGGGCTGCGTCAGCCTGGTGCTGACCATGGCCGGTCGGCTCTATCCGCAGAGCCCGGCACGCATGATGGGGCGCATGACGCTGGCCTATGGTGCCGCCCAGATCATCGCCCCGGCACTCACCGGCATGCTCGCCGAGTCCACCGGCCACTACGACATCGGCCTGTGGCTGGCCGGTGGCTTCGTCGCCCTGGGGGCGGTGCTGCTGGTCTGGCTGCGCGGAGTGGACCAGACCGCCCAGCGGCTGGATGCCGAAGCGAAGGCGGCGCCGACCGGTTGAGCCCCGGCAGCGCCGTCCTCGGCCCGGGCCAGGCCCGGGCGGTGGTCAGGCTAGCGAAAATCGAAGTACTCGTAGGCCAGGTTGCGGCGCGGAATATCCAGCGCCTCCATCTGCTGACGCACCGCTTCCTTCAACCCCTGGGGACCGCAGAAGCGGATCTCCACGCTGTCGGCCGGCACCTCGCGGGCGATCTCGGCCAGGCGCTTGCGGAAGGCGGCGCTGTTCGGCCCGGCGGGTACCGGCACCAGCTCCACGCCGCGGGCGTCGGCCTGGGCCTGCAGGGCCTCGACGCCGGGGAACTCCCGCCCCGGGGTGTAGCAGTAGAAGAGCGTGACCCGCTCCAGCGACTCGGCCTCGGGGTCCTGCAGCCAGGAGATGAACGGCGAGATCCCCACCCCGCCGGCGACCCACACTTCATGGCCGGCCCGCTCGGGCCGCGTGAAGTGCCCGTGAGGTGCGTAGATATCCGCGCGCATGCCCACCCGGCTCTCGCTGACCAGCTTGCGGGTGAAGTCGCCCAGCCCGCGGATGAAGAACTCCACCGCGCCGTTCTCCTGGCTGGCCGAGGCGATGGTGAAGGGGTGCGGCTCGCGCAGTCCCTCCTCCTTCAGCCGCAGGAAGCCGAACTGGCCGGGCTGGAAGGCCACGCCGCTGCCCACCGGTGCCAGGCGCAGGCGAACCGCTCCGGCGCCGGGCGAAACCTCTACCACCTCATATTCGCCATGGCGGGCGAGGCGCGGATAGAGCAGCAGCTTCCAGGCGGCCGCCGCCACGCCGAGCACCGAGAGGATACCCAGCCAGAGGCCGGCGGGCTCGCTCAGGGCGATGGGTGACTCGAAGGTCAGCCAGTGCAGGATAACCACCACGAACAGCGGGCCGGAGAGCTTGTGCCAGCTCCGCCACAGGTGGTAGGGAATCTTGCGGTTGAGCGCCAGCAGGATGATGAACATCAGCGCCACGAAGCTAAGCTGGCGCAGCAGGCGGGTCCAGTACTTGCTGACCTCGAGGATCGGCGCCACGTCCCAGGCGTCGAGACCGGCCTTGAACACCAGGTGGTACGAGGCCAGGCCCAGCGCCCACACACCCATCCACTTATGGGCGAGGTAGACCCGGTCCAGCCCGCCCAGCAGCCGCTCGACCCAGGCCCATCGGCTGGCCAGAATGGCCGAGGTGGCCATCAACGCCAGGGCAGCCACCCCCGCCGCCAGGCTCAGGGTGGCCGACGTGGCCCAGGTGGATACGGGTACTTCCCACAGCACCAGCAGGAAACTGATGGCGACCGTGATGCCCACGGCCTGCCCGGGTTTCAGCACTTTCATGTCTTGCCTCCTTGGATGACGGTCACGATGACGTCGGGGAGGGGGAGGCGTGTTCTGTTATGCGAGGATTATCTGTGGAGAAGGTGCAGCAAGGGTGCAGGAAGCGAGAAAACAAAGGCGGCTAACGAAATGGGGCTGGCGTGAGCCTCGGGAACACCGAGTGCTACCGTAACGGGCGGCTCCCTTGGCGCTGTCGAGCCGCCGGGGGGTTATGTGCGTTCATCGCTGATGCGCCACACCTGCTTCAACCGCTCCACGGTGTGGGACCACTTGGGCGTGGTGGGCTTGCAGACGGTGTTCTGGTTGCCGAACAGGCCGACCTCGCTGAAGGCGTCTTCGCGGCTGACGGTATGCAGCCAGCGCACCGGCACCAGATATTCGGCCTCCTCTTCGTCGCCGCCCTCGTTGCGATACAAATGTCGGTAGTCTTCCCGGGGGGCTAATTCAAGCAGGGTCCGGTTGCCTTCTTCTGTGGCGAAGCGGTACTCGTCTGCGCCGCAGCGCTCGCCGATTACTTCGCCGACGCCTACGTAGCCGGTCTTGGGAATGTTGACCCAGACACGGTCACCTTCCGAGAGCATGGCGAGGGTCTTGGAGTACCAGGCCGCGCCACCGCCGGCGATAAAACCGTATCGGCGTGCCAGCTCCCACGGGCGGTCATCACCGAAGGAGGTATAAAACTCTCCGTTCCAGGGCTCCTTCTTGGCCTTGCGGGCCACGGGCTTGCTGGGCTCGTCCGGGTCGATCATCCAGGCACGGCTGAGGTAGCGGTTGCCACCATCCTCGAAGGCGGCGAAGAACATGGCGTTGATCGACAGCTGGGCGTGCTCGTTGAGGTAGGTGATGATGCGCTCGCTGCTGGCGTCGAGCCGGGTGGCCACCACCACCAGCTGATGGCTTTCGTTGAGCGTCACGCTATCCAGCGAGATACCGAATTTGGCCTCGAAGGCCTCGCCGAGGGTGGCGTGGGGCCTGTCGTAGCGCTCGGCGAACTCCTGGTAGATATCGATCAGCTGGTAGTCGGCCAGGGTGACGACCCAGGAGGCATAGTCGATGGCCTGGGCCACCACGTCCCGTGGCGTCTTGTCGCGCTTGAGCTCGATGATGATCACCGTGCCGTTGGCATCGATGGCCAGCAGGTCGACCAGCTTGTCGAAGGCGGTGCGCACCTGGCGGCCGATCAACAGCCAGTCGCGGTTGAGGATCGCCACGTCCTGCATGATCTGCTCTTCCAGCAGACCCTCGTCGGCAAGCCCTGCGGGGCGTAGCTTGCGCGGCGGCTCGCCGGCGCTGCCCGCCAGCTTCCAGATTCCCTGTTCGATGGCCATGGTGGCTCCTTGTGTATCGGGCGTAACTGCTGCGCGTCCTGGCCTGGCGGCCTAATGTGGCGCTCAACACGACTCCGGCCTCTTGGTTGCCTGCAACCTACGCTGGGGTTCTTATGTTGTGCTCACTTCATAAAGCCTAAGGTGCGTTACGCAACCTCAAAAACCTCACACTTACTTTCGATAAATTCAAAAAGGGGGCGGAATGACTCGAAGTGCTCCGGCGCTAATCCCGGAACAAAGTTGTTGGCAAACTTGGATTTTTTGCCTTTAAACTCAATGAGTCTCCCTCCGCCAGGAGCTTCCTTTACTGCAAACCATTCTCCAACATAGTCCTCGCTGTAGAACATGAGCTCTATGGATAGGTGAGAGTTGCTACCACTCCCCCAAGGTCTTCCCGATGAGTCTAGAACTTGTCGGCGAATGTCCTCATGTTCAGGCACGGGTAAGAGAAGAGCGTAATGGTTCTGGAAATTCAGGCGCTTAGCAAGGCCTTTGAATGGGTCGGCTTCCTCATTAAATGAGTGGGATGGTTTTAGGCCGTTCCAATCATCGTAAGCTTCATCGAAATCAAATAACGCAAACATCAGTCTGTCTGGAAAGTTTTCTCTTAACTCGTCGCGAGAAAAAAGGTTTTTCAAGAAAGTTTTGTCAAAGGCGTTCTGAACTAAAAAAGGCATATCCTTTTTGCCATGAAGTTTTCTCCATGCAGTCTCTATAATAATCTCATCGGTGATTCCTTCAGTAAATAATACAGGCTTTGTAGAATCCTTTATTGAATGATTGATATTGAGCCTAGCTTCGCCCTCCGAAAAAGATATCAAGCCAGAAGAAAGAGACTTTATCACCTCCGATTTTTTCGCATTAACTGCCACCACCTTTGAGCCAAAGAACTCAAAAAGTCTTATGGTATCTTCCTTGGCGCTCGAAATTGTAGAAGCGCTGTGACTACTCATAATAATATGATTGAGCTTGGAAGCTTCGTTGGCGATGGAAAAAACTTGTCCTAAGAACCCAAATTGCCACTCCGGATGGAGAAACGAATCTGGCTCATCTAGTAAAGTAATGCAATGTCTATCCTTGAAAAGCTCAGCAACTGAAAAAATGTAAACAGATTGAACCTGGCCATCACTTAGATTATTAAGGAATGCTTCTTCGTTATTGAAAAGCGTAAGCTTAAGGTCTATGCTGCTTAGCATTCCCAGTGTTTTTAGATTATCTATAAGCCTAAATTGTTCGCAGGCATCAGCATCTGAGAATTCTTCTCTAAACAAGTCAACATCAATCCTGATTGAGTACTGATCGGCATCTCTACGATAAATATCACTATGGGAAAAAGCTCCCTTGACACAACCAGAAACCCTCTCTAAAAACTCTCTGGTAATCCCTTCAGCTCCCCAGTAATGTGTGCGCGGATCAAAATCTTCAATTGCACTATAACCCAGCTCTTTTAGTCTGGATTCCGCAAATTGAGGCCTCTTGATATTTAAAACAACATTCTGTGAAGTAGATCGAACTCCCAGTTTCTCAAGGATATAACTCCTTGCAGGATTGCTTTCCGGCTGCAAAAGAAGAGTCGCAAGAAGTAATGACTTATACTCAGGCCCAATCCCGATAAATTTTCGACTATCTGTTGAGGTTGCTGACTTTATCTTCTTCCTGAATGATTCCTCAGAGTCCTTTACAGCATTAACTATTGTTTCATTGTGACCAGAGTAATAAACTATTACATTTTCTGGAAGATCCACACTGCCAACTTGTTTTTTTCCAGCGCTGCTTTCGTCTATATAAAACAATCCGTCGCGCCACTCTATGCTGGTTTCTTTACCTTCTATTTCATAGGAGATTTTATAATTAAAACCCACCTCCAAGGCTTCTTTATTCCCATATATATTTCTAAAAATCTCTACTATGGCTTCTATGAGATTTGATTTTCCGCTCCCATTTTTTCCAACAAAAATATCAATGTATTCGGGGTCATAAAAATCAATTGAAAAATCTTTTAAATTTTTGTAATTCTCAATATATATTCTTTTAAATCTCATGAGCTTATCTATCCCCTGATGCTTTTCTCACAGCTCCGTTTGCCAACTCCACCTTGAGCCCCGCCAAACAATGTAAGCTTTTGTTAATTTGTAACTATTCAGCACCGGTTGGCTGAGTCGGGGCTTCTTGCTGCATGAAGGCTGGCACCTCCCCCGCAAACAGTTGCTCCAGTGCGGTATGCGCCGCTACCCCTTGCTTGACGGCGGTCGAGAGAA
>NZ_JAJSPA010000051.1:0-19880 GCF_021282295.1 Halomonas sp. G15
TCTTGTGAAGAAGAAACAGAGAAATTGGCAAAAAACAGCCTTCTCACCTTCTCCACTGCATCTTCTTCACCTGCACCTACATCGAAATAATCGAATAGCTCAACCCTAGTTTCTTCTGACTCTTCCAGGTATCGCTGAAAGTTTTCGTAACTACCCACTCTTTGCGACAACTCAGCCACAACCTGCCCCGATGTATAGCTAGTTCCAGGCATATTATTCAATGCTCTCAACCCATCAGGGTGGCCATTAAACTTTAGCTCAGTAGTATAAACAGGCGTGACAGCTGAAACATAGGTAAAGCTAGCTATAACAGCCACTACTACTGCCCCAACGATCCAGTACCACCCTTCAAAAATGGCTAAGACTAGATCACGGAGATCAATCTCATCAGATGCTGAAAGCTCATCAAACTCTTCTTTAGCACTCACTCTTCAAAGCCTCCCTGCCAAAAACAATTGAAAAAGAAAATGCTTGCACTATAAAAAAGGCAAGCACCCAAACCTCGACATCAAACTCGCTCCTCATAGAGTAAAGCAAGTACGCAACAACCAAAGAAAGGGCCACTAGAAAAAGAAGCCCTCGCCACATCTTTTTAAATATAAGAACCAACCCTGGAACAACCAAAAGAAACGGCATTAAAAATGCCGCCTTAAGTATTTTTTCACTATCTTTAGCTGACATTACTTTAGCTTCCTGCGCTTTATTAACTTAATAATAATTAATTATCACGCTATGATACCAAAGGCCTGCCACCTCGGAAACAGCCTGCCTTCCTTCTGAAGCAGGAGAATGCAAAATGCCCCCGTTGGGAAAGCCAAGGGGGCATGTGGTACTTAGAGGTCAGGGATCGAGCGATAGGAGCCTCACGATGCCTTCATGATCAGCGCCTGCTTGTCGTCCTTCATGGCGGCAAACTCGGCCTCGAAGAAGAACTCTTCCTCTCCCAGCGCCGGTTTCAGGTGGTTGAGCCAGGTGGCGGCTTCGTCGTACTTGGCGAAGAAGGGCCGCTGCACCCAGTCGCTGTCGCGCCCCTGGATGAAACGCAGCACGAAGACCTTCTCGCCCTGGATCTCCGTCACCCCCTGGATCTCCACCTTGCCCGGATCGGCAGACATCGACGGCCCACGAGCCGTGCGCGCCAGGCCCGGCACCTGCTTCATCGCCTCGCGGTAGATCTCCCACGCCTTGACCAGCGGCACCTCGAAGTAGTGGCGGGCGCCGGTATCGCGCTCCACGAACATGTAATACGGGATCATCCCCAGGCGCACCTGGGTGGTCCACATGCGTGCCCACTGGTCGGCATCGTCGTTGATGTGCTTGAGCAACGGCGCCTGGGTACGGATTTCCGCCCCGGTGGCCCGGATGCGGCGGATCGCCTCGCGGCAGATGGGGGTGTCCATCTCCCTCCAGTGGTTGAAGTGCGCCATGAAGGCGACATGCTTCCCGGCAGCCACCAACTCTCTGAACAACTCGAGGATATCCTCGGCGTCCGGATCGGTGACGAAGCGATAGGGCCAGAAGGTCAGGCTCTTGGTGCCGATACGGATGTCCTGGACGTGATCCAGCTCCGGCGCCATCAGCCCCTCCAGGTACTGACGCAGGTGCTTGGCCTTCATCACCATGGGGTCGCCGCCGGTCATCAGCAGGTCGGTGACCTCGGTGTGCTCGGCCAGGTAGCGGTGCAGGGAATCCGCTTCATTGGAGGCGAACTTCAGGTCCTTGTCGCCGACGAACTGCGCCCAGCGGAAGCAGAAGGTGCAGTAGCTGTGGCAGACCTGGCCCTGGCTGGGGAAGAACAGCACCGTCTCGCGGTACTTGTGCTGCATGCCGGGCAGCGGCTCGCCATCGAGCAACGGCAGGTTGAGGTCCATCTGCCCCGCCGGATGCGGGTTGAGTTCGGAGCGGATGCGCTCGATCACCGGTTTCATCTCGGCGGCGGTGGCCTCGCGGCGCATCAGCTCGGCCACCTCCTCGAAGTGCTCGGGAAGCAGCATGCCGCGCTGGGGGAAGGTGAGCTGGAAGACCGGGTCTTCGGGCACCCTGTCCCAGTCGATCAGCTCCTCGATCACGTACTCGTTGACCCGGAACGGCAGCACCTGGCTGACGACCCGCATGTCGAAGCGCAGGTCGTCAGGCAGGTTCTGGATCGCTTCGATCTTGTCGAGCTGGCGGTGGGTGTAGACCTTGAACTGACGGGCCTCGAAGGCCTCGGCCGCGGGGCTGCCGAGCTCGATATTGACGCTCTGGTTCATCTCGCCTCCTCATGTTGTCGCGTCCGGCGCCCTGGCACAGGGGCCCGGGGCTTCCGCCACGGGAGGCGGTGCCGGCATCGGTTATCGGGGGAGGCTATTGGTACAGGGACGAGGCTTGAGTTGCAACTTTGTGCGCCGATTTGCAACGAATGTCGCGAAAAGTTCAGTAAATCGCAACACCCCTTTCATCCGGCGGCTACCATGCTAGGGCTTGCGAATGAGCCCTGCGGTAAGGCGTTGCAGTCTTGGCGCACCGACCAGTATCAACGAGAAGGCGATAGGCCAGGCGATATAGAAGGCGCGCCACCAGCGGCCGACAAAACCCTCGCCCAGACCGGTATTGACCCAGGTGATCACGAAGGTCATCAGGAACACCATATACAGCGACATCAACACGGCGAAGACCAGAGGCGCGAGGCGCGGCGGGAAGAACATCGGGACTCCTGATAGCCTGAGGGAAGGAGATGGACGGGGCCTATTATAGGCCGACCACCGCGAATGGCTCCCGTGCCCCTTGGTCGCAGGTCACGGGAGGTCGCATGCCCCAGGAGATCCCATGGAACTGCTTGCCTGCCAACCCGCCATACCCGCCATTCGCTGCCGCGGCGACCAGCTCACCTGGCTGCGCCAGCTGAGCCGCGAGATCGAGTCCCGTTGCCAGGCGAGTCGTCCCGACCTGATCGTGCTGCCCGAGCTCACCACCCTGGAGTACGGCAGCAGCGCCTTCGCCTGCCTGAGGGACCTGGACGACGACCTGCAGGGGCCCGTCTACGAACGTTTCAGCGAGCTGGCCCGGCGCCTGGAGTGCACCATCGCCTATGGCACCGCCCGTCGCAGCGCCCGGGGCCGCCATATCAGCCAGGTGCTGGTGGGGCCGGATGGTGCCCTGGCCGGCGTCTACGACAAGCTGCACTGTGCCCAGTTCGGCGCCTCCAGCGAGGCGGCCCACTTCATTCCCGGCGAGAGCCTGCTGGTGGTGGACATCGCCGGCTGGCGGGTCGGAGTGATGATCTGCTACGACCTGCGCTTCCCCGAGCTGGCACGGCGCCTGGCCGCCGAGGGAGTGGAGCTGGTGCTGCACCCGGTGGCCTTCACCCGCGACTTCTCCTTCGCCAGCTGGCACGCCTTCGTCACCGCCCGCGCCATGGAGAACCAGCAGTGGTGGCTGAGCCTCAACCGCGCCGGTGAGGCCTGGGGCCACTCGCTGCTCTGTCCGCCGCTGGTGGACGAGGCGCACCCCGTGATGGACTTCGGCCCGCACGAGGTGTGGCGCCGGGTGTCACTCTCCAGGCAGGCCCTGGCCGAGGCGCGGGAGCGACTGCCGCTCTCCCGCGACCGTCGCGACGACCTCGCCAGGCTGCCGCTGTGGCAGCCCTGAACGAACGCAACCGAGGAGGCCGCATGATCGAATGTATCCAGGGCGATATCGCCAGGCAGCCCGACATCGAGGCGGTGGTCAACGCCGCCAACGCCCAGCTGCGCCCCGGCGGCGGCGTGGCCGGTGCCCTGCACCGCGCCGCTGGCCCCGAACTCGACCGCGCCTGTCGGCCACTGGCGCCGATCCGCCCGGGCGAGGCGGTGATCACCGCGGCCTTCGCGCTGCCCAACCAGTACGTGATCCACTGCCTGGGGCCGGTCTACGGTGTGGATGAGCCGGCGGAGGCGCTGCTCGCCGACTGCTATCGCAACGCCCTGGAGCTTGCCGAACGCGAGGGCCTGCACTCCATCGCCTTCCCGGCGCTCTCCGCCGGTGCCTTCGGCTACCCGCTGGAGGAAGCCGCGCGGGTGGCACTGGAGACGGTGTCCACCACCCTGCCCCGCTGCCCGCACCTGGAGCGGGTGCGCTTCGTGCTCTTCGATGCCAGGAGCGCCGCGCTCTTCCGGCGACTACTCGACGAGCTGCAGGCAGGGTAGCAACCTACCCCACGTTGTAGCCGAGGGTTCGCGGCAACCACAGGGCGATCTCCGGGAACACCGCCACCAGCGCCAGGGCGCCGGCCATGGCGACGACGAACAGCAGCGCCCAGCCCACGGTCTGCTCCAGACGGATCTTCGCCACTTCGGTGGTCACCATCAGGTTGACCGCCACCGGCGGGGTGAACTGGCCGATGGCGACGTTCATCGCCAGCAGGATGCCGAACCACACCGGATTCCACTCGAAGTGCTGCATCACCGGGATCAGGATCGGCATCATGATCAGGTAGATGGAGATGGCGTCGAGCAGCATGCCGGCGGCCAGCACCGCCAGCATGACCAGCACCAGCAGCACGACGCCGCTGTCGGAGAGCGAGATGATCCACTCCGCCAGGTGGCGGAAGGTGCCAAGCATGGTGCCCGCCCAGGCGAAGATGCCCGCCAGGGCGATGATCAGCATCACCACGCCGGAGATCACCGCCGCCTCGCCGAACAGCGCCCAGAGATCGCGCCAGCCGAGCTCGCGGGTGACGAAGAGTCCGATCACCACGCCGTAGGCCACGGCCACCACCGCAGCCTCGGTGGGAGTAAAGAGCCCCGAGCGCAGCCCGCCGAGGATCAATATTGGCGCGAACAGCGCCGGCAGCGCCTGCTTGAAGGTCTCGCCCACCCTGAGGCGCTCCGCGCCCGCCACCGACATGCCGCCTTCCCAGCTCCGCCCTTCCCAACCATAACGCCTGGAGACGATCAGTGCCGGCACCAGCAGGGCCAGGCCGGCCAGTATCCCGGGGAAGAGCCCGGCGGCGAACAGCGCTCTCAGGTCGACCCCCGGCACCACGATGGAGTAGAGGATCAGCGCCACCGAGGGCGGGATCAGGATCGCCGTGGAGGCCGAGGCGGCGATCAGCGTGGCCGAGAACGGCTTCGGATAGCCGGCCTTCGTCATGCTGGGCAGCATCACCATGGCCACCGCGGCGGCGTCCGCCGGCCCCGAGCCACTCATGCCCCCCATGATCATGCACACCAGCACCGCCACCAGCGCCAGGCCGCCGTGGCGCGGGCCGATCAGCGCCTGGGCGAAGCGCACCAGGCGCAGCGCGACACCGGAGCGCTCGAAGATCAGCCCGGTAAGGATGAACAGCGGGATGGCGATCAGCGGGTACTTGGCGATGCTGTTGTAGGTGTTGGTGCCCAGCGTCGCCAGCATCGCCGGCGACAGCCCGGCCAGTATTCCCGTGGCACCGGCCAGCGCCAGGGAGAAGGCGACCGGGACCCCGGCGATCAAGAAGCCGGCGAAGGCCAGCAGCATCCACAGGTCAGGACTCATCGTCGAGCCTCCCGCGCAGGCGGTCCCATGTCTGCTGCAGCTGGCGCACCAGCATCACCGCTGCCAGGAGTGGCAGCCAGACGATATACCACCACTGGGGCAGCCCCAGCCCCGGCGAGAGGGTCCCCCACTGGTACTCCTGCCAGGCCAGCTTGGCGCCGAACCAGCTGATCAGGCCCAGCACGGCGATGCCGCAGGCACCCTGGAAGAGCACCAGCAGCCGGCGCGGCCCGGTTGGCAGGGCTCGCTCCAGCATGCCGATGCGGATATGGCCGTTACGGCGCAGCGCCACGGCGGCGCCGGCGAAGGTCAGTACCACCAGCAGGAACACCGAGAGCTCCTCGGTAAAGGCCAGCGAGCCGCCGGTGATGTAGCGGGTCACCACGTTACCCAGGCTGATCAGCGAGATGATCACCAGGGCCAGGGCGGCCAGCCAGCGCTCCGGCCTGGCGTCCGGGGAAGGGATCATGGGTTACCTCACAAGGCAGCGGCCGGCCACTAGGGCCGGCCGGTCAGTCGGAAGGAAGGGCGGGGATCAGCGCGACTCGACAGAGGCACGGGCGGCCTCGACGATCTCCTCGCCGATCTTGGGAATCCACTCGTCGTGAACACCGGCGGTGGCCTCGACGAAGGCCTGGTACTGCTCATCGGAGAGCTCGGTGACGGTGACGCCGCGCTCCTGGATGGCGGCCAGGCGCTCGCTCTCCTCCTCGCGGGTCATGGCGATCTCCCACTCGCCCGCTTCCACTGCGGCCTCGCGCAGGATCTCGCGGTCACCCTCCTCGAGGGACTCCCACACCTGACGGTTCACGGCGAAGATCAGCGGATCGTTCATGTAGTTCCACAGGGTCAGGTGCTCCTGACCCACCTGGTCGATGCGCGCCACGTCGAACACCGAGAGCGGGTTCTCCTGGCCATCCACCGCGCCGGTGGTCAGCGCCGGCTTGGCGTCGGCCCAGCTCATCTGGGTGGGGTCGGCGCCCAGGGCGTCGAAGGTGTCCTGGAACAGCGGCGAGCCCACCACGCGAATCTTCAGCCCCTCGAGATCGGCAGGCTCATCGATCGCCCCCCGCGAGTTGGAGAGCTGGCGGAAACCGTTCTCGCCCCAGCCCAGCGGAATCACGTCGCGGGACTCGATGGCCGCGAAGACCATCTCGCCGGCCTCGCCGCCGGTGACCGCATCCACCGCCGCCTCGTCGGGCAGCAGGAAGGGCAGCGAGAAGAGGTTGAGTTCCGGCACCTGGGGCGACCAGTTGATCGTGGAACCCACCGCCGCGTCGATCAGACCGGAGCGCATGGCGGAGAATTCGCGGGTCTGGTCACCGTTGACCAGCTGGGAGTTGGGGTAGACGCGCATGGTGATGCGCCCCTCGGTGCGCTCCTCCACCAGCTCGGCCCATTTCGCGGCGGCCTGGCCCCAGGGGAAGGCGTCGGAAAGCACGGTTGAGATGGCGATCTCACGGGCCTGGACGGAGAGCGAGGCGGAGAGCACGGCGGCGCCGGCCAGGGCGGCGGCCAGCTTGGCAAGCGGTCGATGGGTAGTCATGGCGTGTCCTTGCAGCGGCGTCTCGAAGGCATCGAGACGCAATTATGGTTATGGATCAAGCGATGCAGTCGTGCGACTGCATCCGACTATTCTAGGGCGAGCAGCGTTGAATGACAGCCCGGGATGGCCCTAGTCACAGCGGGACTCCGCCCCCGGCCAGGTGACACAGTTCCCCACCTCGATGTCGAGCGCCTCGAAGGTACCGGCATTGACCTCCAGTGCGGCCCGATAGGACACCCCGGGGCGGGTCACCGCGCAGTCGGCGGCGTCACCCGAGCCGCAGGGCTGCATGGTGTGGGTCGAGACGATGCGCCCTTCCCCGTCGATGAAGGCGATATCCAGCGGGATCAGGGTGCGGTACATCCAGAAGCCACTACCGCCGGCCTGATCGCCGGGATAGAGGAATAGCATGCCGGCATCGGCGGCAAGGTGCTCCCGCCCCATCAGTCCGCGGCTGCGCTCGGCCGGCTCATCCGCCACCTCGACCCGGAAGTCATGCTGCCCCGAGTCGCTGTGAACGGCGAGTGGCAAGTGCTCCGCGGGTTCCTGGGCGAGGCTCGCCGCGGGCAGTGCCAGCGAGCCGAGGGCGAGGATGGCGGCATGAAGGAGGTGTTTCATGGCAGGCTCCTGGTGTCATCGCCGGCGGCGGAAGTCTCCGGCATCAGGTGGATACCCGCGGCGAGCAGCGAGACCTGCACCGCCTCGCCCCGGGCCAGTCCGTTGCGGCGGGCGGCGTGGGTGGCGATCTCGAAGCCGAGCCGCTGCGGGGTGTGATCGAAGGCCAGGGTCACCGAGGTCATCCCGCCCAGCACCACCAGCTCCTCGACCCGGGCATGCACCGGGTTCTCGCGCTCGCCCAGCGAAGGCCTCCCGCGTCGGTGCAGCACCACATCCGAGGGCGGCAAGTACCAGGCCACCCGGGCACCCGGCGGCAGCGACGCCAGCCCCTCGGCCACCTCCAGCCGCCAGGGACCCCAGGCCAGCCGACGCTCACCGCCCTCCTCCACCACCTCGCCGGTAAACACATTGTGGCGGTCGAGCAGGCGCGCCACCTGCGGCGACACCGGGCGACGGAACAGCGACTCCGGCTGGCCCTCCTGCAGGGTGCGCCCAGCGTGCAGCACGCAGAGTCGATCCGCCAGCGCCGCCGCCTCGTCGAGGTCGTGGGTGACCAGCACGATGGGGATGCGGATCTCCTGGCGCAGCAGCGCCAGCTCGCGCTGCAGGCGCCGACGGGTGACCTGATCCACCGCCGAGAAGGGCTCGTCGAGCAGCAGCACCCGGGGATTGCGCGCCAGCGCCCGGGCCAAGGCTACCCGCTGGCGCTGGCCGCCGGAGAGTTCGGCCGGATGGCGCCCGGCCAGGCCGTCCAGGCGCACCCGCGTCAGCCACTCCTCGGCGCGCCGGCGGCGTTCGGCAGGGGGCAGGTGGCCCAGGGCGACCATGACATTGCCCAGGGCGGTCAGATGGGGGAACAGCGCATAGTCCTGGAACACCAGCCCGACCCGGCGCCGCTGTGGCGGCAGGGAGAGCCGTCTGCCGGCATCGAACCACAGGGCGTCGCCACAGGCGATGCGTCCACCGGCCGGGCGATAGAGCCCGGCCACCGCACGCAACAGGGTCGTCTTGCCGCTGCCGGAGGGACCCACCAGTGCCAGCAGTTCGCCGGCCGCGCAGTGGAACTCCGCGGCCAGCGGAATGGGCCCCGCCTGGTGGAGGCTGACGGCGAGGCTGGCGGACGAAACCAGGGGCTCAGCCACGGCGCCACCTCCGCCGGCCCGCCAGGCCGTAGACCACGCCGATGGTGAGGAAGGAAGCCAGCAGCAGCATTGCCGACATGGTGCCCGCGCCGCTCTCGTCGAAGGCCTGCACCCGGTCGTAGATGGCGATGGCCAGGGTGCGGGTCTCGCCGTCGATGGCGCCACCCACCATCAGGATCACCCCGAACTCCCCCAGGGTGTGGGCGAAGGTGAGGGCCAGGGCCGAGACGATGCCCGGCCACACCAGCGGTAGCTCGATGCGCCACAGGGTATGCAGCGGCGACAGCCCGCTGCACCAGGCCGCTTCACGCAGGTTGCTCGGCACCGCCTCGAAGGCGCGCTGTACCGGCTGGACCGCAAAGGGCAGGTTGGCCACCAGGGAGGCGAGCAGGATGCCCTCGAAGGTGAAGTTGAGCCCCGAACCGAACAGCCGCTGCCAGAGCCCGCCGAAGGGCGCCTCGACGCCGAAGGCCTGCATCAGGTAGAAGCCCAGCACCGTGGGTGGCATCACCAGCGGCAGGGCCACCAGCGCCTCGCCCAGCGGCTTGGCGCGGGAGCGGCTGGTGGCCAGCGCTCGCCCCAGCCAGATCCCCAGCGGCAGCAGCAGCAGGCAGGTCAGGGTCGCCAGGTGCAGCGAGACCGAGAGTGCGGTCCAGTCCATCAGGGCGCTGCATCCTCGGGGAGGCGGAAGCCATCGCCGGGGGCGCGAAAACCATAGTCGGCCAGGATCCCGCGGGCCTCCTCCTGCTGCAGCCAGGCATAGAAGGCACGCGCCGTCTCCCCGGCGCCCTCGACCAGCGCCATGCGCTGGACCAGCGGCGCATGCCAGGACTCGGGAATCAGCACATGCTCGCCGCGCTCGGCGATGGGCGGCGCCAGGGCCAGTGACCAGGCCACCAGCCCCCCACGGGCGTCACCGGAGAGGGCGAAGCGGGCGGCCTGGGAGACGTTCTCCCCCAGCACCCGCAGCGGCGCACTCGCCTCCCACAGTCCAGCATTCTCCAGCGCCTGGCGGGCAGCCACGCCGTAGGGGGCGTGCTCGGGATTGGCCAGGGCAATGCGCGGGCGCCCCTCCCCCGCCGCATGGACGTCGATCGCCTCACGCACTGCGATCAGCGGAGCCTCCTCGCCCGGCAGTTCCCCCTGCCCTCTCGGCTGCAGCCAGGCCAGGCGACCCACCGCGTAGACCACGCCCTCATTCTCGAGGTGGCCTTCCTCGTGCAGCGCCAGCACATAGGCCTCGTCGGCGGAGAGATAGAGCTCGAACGGGGCCCCCTGGGCGATCTGGCGGCGGAAGTTGCCGGAGGAGCCGAAGTTAAGGCGCAGCTCGCGACCGGTCTCGGCAGTGAAGCGCTCGGCGGCCTCGCTCAGGGCGAACTGCAGGTCCGAGGCGGCGGCCACGGTAGGTGGCGCCGCGGCGATGGCCAGCGGCGACAGCAGCAAGGCAAGCCCCAGCAGCAGGGCGAGACATCCCGAGCGGGGGAAGAGTGGCATGACGAGGCTCCGACGGGCATGGATGGACGCATTGTCCGACACCCCGCCGATGCCCACAACCCGCCCGGTGTTCCTGTCAGGGCTATCGCAGTTAGCCATGCGGCGATAGCGAAAGGCGCCGGGGACAGGTCAGCTTGTGGCGACGCCGGCGAAGATGGCGCGCAGGTCGGTCTCCTCCTCGCGGCGACCGAGGTCGAGCAGTCCCTCGAGGCTCACCAGGTGGCCAACCACGGCTTCACGGGCCCCCTCGGCATCCCCCGCACCCAGGGCCGCCAGCAGCCGCGGGTGGTCACCCTCCAGGTAGCAGGAACCGAGCGTGGGACGCTTGTAGAGGGCGATGACGATGGAGGTGCGCATCACCAGATCGGTGAGCATGGCCCCCAGCACACGATTGGGCGAGAGTGCAGCCAGGCGATGATGAATGGTCAGGGAGTGGGCGATGCGTGCCGGTTCGTCGCTGCGGCCGTAAGCGTCAGCCTCGGCCCGCGCCTCGGCCTCCAGCGCCGTCAACACACCAGGTTCAACCCCCTGGGCCGCGAGCAGTGCGGCCACCTCACCCTCCACCAGGCGGCGGGCGGCGAAGGTCTCGCGGGTCTCCTCCACACTCGGCGAGCGCACTCGGGCCACCTGATTGGGACGCTGGTCGATGACATGGTCGGCTGCCAGGCGAGTCAGGGCGCGACGCACCACCGAGCGGCTGACGCCGAAGATCTCGCCCAGTGCCACTTCAGGCAGGCGCGTTCCCGGCGGCAGGCGCTGGCTGAGAACCGCCTGGCGCACCTGCTCGACGATATAGGGGTCGCTGATGCGCTCGCCGGCACGAATGGCGGCCTCGACGTCGGCCTTCCAGGAGTGGCTCATGCTCTCTCGCTCATTGTGATCATCCTGGCCGCACCATCGCACTTTTCGGCACGAATGACCACATCGAGCGGGCATCCTGTATACAGGATGCCCGTGATCAGCACGTCGCTACATGCCTACCGTCACTGCCCGGGCAGATGGCCGGCGTTGACGTCGAGGATCTTCATCGTGTTGGTGCCGCCATGAGCGTTCATCTCGTCGCCCCGGGTAAGGATCACGTGGTCGCCGGGCTCGGCGATACCCTTGTCCACCAGCAGCGCCAGGGCGCGGTCGTTGAGCTCCTCCGCGCTCATCTCGCTGGTATCGAAGGGCAGCGAGACCACCCCGCGATAGAGCGCCATGCGCCGCTGGGCGATGGCGCTGTGGGCCAGACCCACGATGGGCAGCCCCGAACGGATGCGCGAGGCGATCAGCGGCGTGTAGCCGGTGGAGGTCATGCAGGCGATGGCGGCCACGCCGGAGAGATGGTTGGCGGCGTACATGGCGGAGAGCGCGATGGTCTCGTCGATCTGGGTGAAGCCCTCGTGGATGCGGTGGCCCGACTCCTGGGCGACCTTCTCGCGCTCGGCACCCAGGCAGACCCGGTCCATGGCCTCGATGGTCTCCACCGGGAAGTCGCCGGCGGCGGTCTCGGCCGAGAGCATCACCGCGTCGGTGCCGTCGAGCACGGCGTTGGCGACATCGAACACCTCGGCCCGGGTGGGCAGGGGCGACTCGATCATCGACTCCATCATCTGGGTGGCGGTGATCACCGCGCGGTTGAGGGTGCGGGCGCGCTTGATGATGCGCTTCTGGGTGCCGATCAGCTTCTCGTCGCCGATCTCAACGCCGAGGTCGCCGCGGGCCACCATCACCGCCTCGCAGGACTGGATGATGCCATCCAGAGTCGCCTCGCTGGCCACCGCCTCGGCACGCTCGAGCTTGGCCACCAGGCCGATTTCGGCGCCGGCCTCGCCCAGCAGCTCGCGGGCCTCGGCCATGTCGGCGGCACTGCGCGGAAAGGAGACCGCCAGGTAGTCGACGCCGATCGCCACGGCGGTGGCCAGGTCCGCGCGATCCTTGTCGGTGAGCGCCGGAGCCGAGAGGCCACCGCCCTGCTTGTTGATGCCCTTGTTGTTGGAGAGCTTGCCGCCCACGGTCACGGTGGTGTGGATCTCGCGCCCCTCGACGCCGCTGACGTCCAGCACCAGCCGGCCGTCGTCGAGCAGCAGTCGGTCACCGGGGGTGACGTCCTCGATCAGCTGCTTGTAATCGCAGCCCACGCGCTCCCGGGTTCCCGCATCGCTTTCCAGCGCCATGTCGAGGATGAAGGCGTCTCCCTCCTCGAGTTCCACGGCACCCTCGGCGAAGCGGGCGATGCGGATCTTGGGGCCCTGCAGGTCGCCCAGTGCGGCGACACTCCTGCCCTGGCGGGCGGCGATCTCGCGCACTCGCTCGAGGCGCCGGCGATGGTCATCGGCACTGCCGTGGGAGAAGTTGAGGCGCACCACATCGACGCCGGCGGCGATCATCGCCTCGAGCACCCCCTCGCGGTCGCTGGCGGGGCCCAGGGTGGCGACGATCTTGGTACGCCGGATGGGGTCGTGGATGGGGGCATGGGGGAGATGGCTCATGGTGTCCTCGGCAGGATCAGGATGGCACGGAAGTCGTTGACGTTGGTGCGCGTGGGACCGGTAACGATCAGCCGCTCCAGCGCCTGGAAGAAAGTGTAGGCATCATTGCGTGACAGAAAGGTGGCCGGGTCAAGCCCCTGCTGTCGGGCACGGGCCCAGTCGGCATCGGCGATAAGGGCCCCGGCGTTGTCCTCGGAGCCGTCGATGCCATCGGTGTCGATGGCCAGGGCGTGGATGCCCGGTGCGCCCTGAAGCGCCTCGAAGAGCCCCAGCAGGTACTCGACGTTGCGCCCGCCGCGGCCATCGCCGCGCACCGTGACGCTGGTCTCGCCGCCGGAGAGCAGCAGCAGCGGCCGGCTGAGTCCCGCCTGGCTCGAGAGTGCCAGGTGCGCCTGGGCACGCCCCAGCTCGCGAGCCTCGCCCTCGAGGTCATCGCCCAGCACACGCACCTCGATACCACGCGTCGCGGTGGCCACTCGTGCGGCTTCCAGGGCATCGGCGGCGCGAGCCAGCACCCGGGCACGGTCGCGGGCGAAGCCTTGGTCATCAGGCGCCGGCGCCTCGCCGGCCCCCTCGAGGTGGCGCCGCACCGCGTCGGGAATGGCGATGCCGTGGCGCTCGAGGATGGCCAGGGCATCTGCCGGGGTGCTGGCGTCGGGCAGGGTCGGGCCGGAGGCGACCAGAGTCGGGTCGTCGCCGGGCACGTCGGAGATCACCCAGGTCAGCACCTGAGCGGGGTGGGCCGCGGCGGCCAGGCGCCCGCCCTTGATCGCCGAGAGGTGACGGCGCACGGTGTTGATCTCGCGGATCGGCGCCCCGCAGCGCAGCAGCTCGCGGTTGAGCGCCTGCTTCTCGGCCAGGGTGATGCCGGGTGCCGGCAGGCTCATCAGCGCCGAGCCACCGCCGGAGATCAGCGCGATCACCAGGTCCTCCTCGCCCAGCGGCGCCACCGCCTCGAGCATGCGCCTGGCGGCCTCCTCGCTCAGGCCGTCGGGCATGGGGTGTGAAGCCTCGAGTACCTCGATGCGCTCGCAGGGCGCCTCGTGCTCCTCGATACCGTGCCCATAGCGGGTCACCACCAGTCCCTCGAGAGGGGCCTCGGGCTGGTGGGCCTGCCAGGCGCGCTCCAGGGTCGCGGCCATGGCGGCAGCGGCCTTGCCGGCACCTACCACCAGGGTGCGGCCGGCGGGTGGCGGCGGCAGCTCACCGGGCAGCAGGCTATCGGGATGCACGGCGTGCACGGCGGTGTCGGCGAGGCCGCGCAGCCAGCTCAAGGCCTCCGACGCCGACAGCGCAGCGATGGCCTCGGGGGAGGATGGGGACGGCGTGGCGACCATGGGGTTCTCCTCTGCGGCGGATGGCCCCACCGGGGCCATCCAGGAATTCTTGGGTCTCGATCGATTCGGGGTTCGGGATCGTAAGCAGCTATCCGGATTCGAGGATCATGCACGGTGCCCCGGGTTCGGGGTCCGTGAAAAAGGACCCGGCGACAGGTCGCGCCTGCCACCGGGAAAGGCCGCCGGGGCGGCCGGAAGGCGCGCGACGACCCGACGCCCGCCTTCCGGAGCCTACCGGATTCTGCCGCTCGTCGCCGAACGATGTCTGCCGGCAGGCCCTCGGGGAGCAGTCACCTCCCCTGTCCGCGCCGGCCCAGCACCGGGCCGACGCCGGAACTCATGCCTGACCCACCTCGTGGTTGGCCAGGGTCTCCAGGGCACACAGGATGCCGGCATGGTCCCACTCGGCGCCGCCGTTGGCGGCACAGGCCTGGAACAGCTGCTGGGCGTTGGCGGTACCGGGCAGCGCCAGGTCGAGGCTGCGCGCGCCTTCCAGTGCCAGGTTGAGGTCCTTCTGGTGCAGCTTGATCTTGAAGCCGGGATCGAAGGTCCGCTGGATCATGCGCTCGCCGTGCACGTCGAGGATCTTCGACTGGGCCAGGCCGCCGAGCAACGACTCGCGCACCTTGGCCACGTCGGCACCCGCCTTCGAGGCGAACAGCAGGCCCTCGGCCACCGCCTCGATGGTCAGGGCGACGACGATCTGGTTGGCCACCTTGCAGGTCTGGCCGGCGCCGTGGCCGCCGATATGGGTGATGGTCTTGCCCATCACCTCGAGGACCGGCCTGGCCCGGGTGAAGCCCTCGTCGGTGGCGCCGACCATGATGGTCAGGGCGGCGTTGATGGCACCACCTTCCCCGCCGGAGACCGGGGCGTCGACATACTCACCGCCGGCCTCATGGATGCGCCGGGCGAAGTCCTGGGTGGGGATCGGCGCGATGGAGCTCATGTCGATCACCAGGGTGCCGGGCTTCAGGCCCTCGATGACCCCACCCTCGCCGAACAGCACCTGCTCGACGTCCGGGGTATCCGGCACCATGGTGATGATCACCTCGGCCTGCTCGGCGACCGCCCTGGGGCTTGCGAGCTCCTGCATGCCCTTGCTGGCCAGTGTCTCGTCGAGCTTGCCGCGCTTGACGGTGGTGAGCTCGTAGCCTGCGTCCAGCAGGTGGCCCGCCATGGGGCGGCCCATGATGCCCAGTCCAATAAATCCGATCTTGCTCATGATCTCTCTCCTTTGTCATTGGGGTGTCGAGAAGATACTTAGCGGGCGGCGTCCAGCCAGCCCAGGCCCTCCTGGGTGCGGCCGGCGGGCTTGTACTCGGCGCCGATCCAGCCCTGGTAGCCCAGGCGATCCAGGTGGGCGAACAGGAAGGGGTAGTTGATCTCCCCAGTGCCCGGTTCGTGACGTCCCGGGTTGTCGGCGATCTGCACATGGGCGATGCGATCGAAGTGCGTCTCGATGGTCGGCGCCAGGTCCCCCTCCATGATCTGCATGTGATAGATGTCGTACTGCAGCTTGAGGTTGTCGCCTGCCACCTCGTCGAAGATCTGGAGTGCCTGCTCGGTGCGGTTGAGGAAGAAGCCCGGGATGTCGCGGGTATTGATCGGCTCGGCGATCAGCAGGATGCCGGCATCCGCGAGCTTGTCGGCGGCGTAGCGCAGGTTCCCGACCAGGGTCTGGCGTGCCTCGGCGTCGCTGACGCCCTCCGGCTTGATCCCGGCCAGGCAGTTGACCTGGGTATTGCCCAGCACGCGGGCGTAGGCGATGGCGCGCTCGACCCCCTCGCGGAATTCGGCGATGCGGTCCGGGTGGCAGGCGATGCCGCGCTCGCCGGCGGCCCAGTCGCCCGCGGGCAGGTTGAACAGCACCTGAGTCAGGCCGTTGTCGTCGAGGCGCCGCTTGATCTCGGCGGCCTCGAAGTCGTACGGGAAGAGGTACTCCACGCCCTTGAAGCCGGCTTCTGCGGCGGCCTGGAAGCGGTCGAGGAAGTCCACCTCGGTGAACAGCATGCTGAGGTTGGCGGCAAACTGGGGCATCTTGGTCTCCTTGGGTCGTAGTCGATTCAGGTCAGGGAAGCGATGGAGGTCGGCGCATCCTGGATGTTCTCGGCCAGGGCCTCGAACTCGTTGACGCCGTCCAGGTCGGTGCCCATGGCGATATTGGTCACCCGCTCGAGGATCACCTCCACCACCACCGGCACGCGATACTCGGCGGCCAGGCGGCGGGCCTCCTCCAGGGCCGGGGCGATGGCGTCGGGCTCGGTGACCCGCAGCGCCTTGCAGCCCAGCCCCTCCACCACCGAGACATGGTCCACGCCGTAGCCGTTGATCTCGGGGCAGTTGATGTTCTCGAAGGCGAGCTGTACGCAGTAGTCCATGTCGAAGCCGCGCTGGGCCTGACGGATCAGCCCCAGGTAGGAGTTGTTTACCAGCACGTGCACCCAGGGCAGCTTGAACTGGGCGCCGGCGGCCAGTTCCTCGACCATGAACTGGAAATCATAGTCGCCGGAGAGCGCCACCACCTCGGCTTCGGGGTCGGCGCGGCGCACCCCCAGGGCAGCGGGGATGGTCCAGCCCAGCGGGCCGGCTTGGCCGCAGTTGATCCAGTGACGCGGCTGGTAGACATGGAGGAACTGGGCACCGGCGATCTGCGACAGGCCGATGGTGCTGACGTAGCGGGTGTTGCGGCTGAAGACCCGGTTCATCTCCTCGTAGACCCGCTGCGGCTTGACCGGCACCTCGTCGAAGTGAGTCTTGCGCAGCAGGGTGCGCTTGCGCTCCTGGCAGGCCTCGACCCAGCGGCTGCGCTGGCGCAGCCGCCCCTCGGCCTCGAGCTCGCGGGCCACCTCGAGGAAGAGGTCGAGCGCCGCCCCGGCGTCGGAAACGATACCGAGGTCGGGACCGAAGATGCGCCCGATCTGGGTCGGCTCGATATCCACGTGGACGAAGGTGCGGCCCCGGGTATAGGTCTCGACGTTGCCGGTGTGGCGGTTGGCCCAACGGTTGCCGATGCCCATCACGAAGTCCGACTCGAGCAGGGTGGCATTGCCGTAGCGATGGGAGGTCTGCAGCCCGACCATGCCGGCCATCAGCGGATGGTCGTCGGGAATGGTCCCCCAGCCCATCAGGGTGGGGATCACCGGCACCCCGACGAGCTCGGCGAATTCCACCAGGCGATCGCTGGCATCGGCGTTGATGATGCCGCCGCCGGCGACGATCAGCGGCCGCTCGGCCTGCTGCAGCATGGCGATGGCCTTCTCGGCCTGGGCCCGGGTAGCGGTAGGCTTGTAGACCGGCAGCGGCTCGTAGGTGTCCGGGTCGAACTCGATCTCGCTCATCTGCACGTCGATGGGCAGGTCGATCAGCACCGGGCCGGGGCGGGCCGAGCGCATCAGGTGGAAGGCCTGCTGGAAGGCACGCGGCACCTGGGCCGGCTCCAGCACGGTGACGGCCCACTTGGTGACGGGCCCGGCGATCTCGCGGATGTCCACCGCCTGGAAGTCCTCCTGGTGCAGCTTGGCGCGGGGCGCCTGACCGGTGATGCAGAGGATCGGGATGGAGTCCGCGGAGGCGGAGTAGAGGCCGGTGATCATGTCAGTGCCGGCGGGACCCGAGGTCCCGATGCAGACCCCGATGTTGCCGGCTTTGGTGCGGGTGTAACCCTCGGCCATGTGCGAAGCGCCCTCGACATGGCGGGCGAGGATGTGGTCGACGCCTCCCACCTTGCGCAGGGCGGCATAGAAGGGGTTGATGGCGGCGCCGGGCACGCCGAAGGCGACCTCGATACCTTCCTTGCGGAGCACGTGAACGGCGGCTTCTGCGGCGGTCATGCGGGCCATGACGGCTTCCTCCTGAGGGATTTATTTTTGTGGAAACATTTTCTGCATACCGAGACTAGGCCCGGCACAACGGAGCGTCAAGACTATGTGGAAAATATTTTCAAATATTCTTGTATCCAAAAAATACCCAAGCCGTTTCAGGGGCTTGGGTACCTGTAGGGAGGCCGTGGACCCTGCGTTACAGGACGACCTGTATCGACAGGGGGTATTCATCGCAGTTGTTCCCCTCGCCGCCGCGATCGACGACCAAGAACTCCCCTTCCCGCTCCAGCACCGACTGGATGGCATGCCAGGTGCCGGCGCGATAGTTGACCCCCTGGCGCCCGTCGGTGACGAAGGCGCGCACCTCAGCAGGATCGATCTCGTCGCCCGGTGGCGCCACCACCACCACGAACCGTTCTTCATGGAGCGGCATGAAGGCCTGGCTGCCCAGCGGATGGCGCTCCAGGAAGTCGAGTTCCAGGGGTAACGTCACCGGCTGGCTGACGAAGACGCTGATCAGGGTCCGCGCGCCCTCCCCCAGGGTCTCGACCTTGGCCAGGTCGTGGTGGCGTCGGGTGCGCCCGGCATTGATCGGAAACCAGTCGGCGGTGCGGGCGTCGATGACGTCGCCGAAGGGCGCGAAGGCCTCGGCGGTCAGGGGTTCGGCTTTCAGTTCGAGCATGTAGTGCCCTCTTGTTTAACTCGTCAGTCTGCCTGTATTCCGGGGCTGATCCGGGGACAGGCTTGCGAGGAGGCGCTGTGAACCCCTCCCTGGGCGCTACATTTGCCATCCATGGCAAATGACCTCCTCTTCAGCCTGCCCCCGGCGCCCCTTCACTGGTGCTATCTCAGCGCGTCGCCGGATCAGCCTCGAGCGTTACCTCTATGCTCGGATTGCGTCGCTATCTCAGCGCATTGCCGGCCGCAGGGCGGCGTGGCGGTTGACGTCCTTGTAGAGCAGGTAGCGGAACGGGCCCGGGCCGCCGGCATAGCAGGCCTGGGGGCAGAAGGCGCGCAGCCACATGAAGTCGCCGGCCTCGACCTCCACCCACTCCTGGTTGAGGTGGTAGACCGCCTTGCCCTCGAGCACGTAGAGGCCATGCTCCATGACGTGGGTCTCGTCGAAGGGGATCACCGCGCCCGGCTGAAAGGTGACGATGTTGACGTGCATGTCGTGGCGCACGTCCTCGGGGTCGACGAAACGGGTGGTGGCCCAGCGTCCCTCGGTGCCCGGCATCTCGTTGGGGGCGATATCGTTCTCGTTGACCACGAAGGCCTCCGGCACCTCGATGCCCGCGACCCGCTCGTAGGCCTTGCGCACCCAGTGGAAGCGCACCGGGGCGTCGGACTCGTTGCGCAGCTGCCACTTGCTGCCCGGCGGCAGGAAGGCATAGCCGCCGGGCACCATGCGGTGGCGCTCGCCGGCCAGGGTCAGGGTCATCTCGCCCTCCACCACGAAGAGTACCCCCTCGGCCTCGGGATCGGGCTCGGGGCGTTCGCTGCCGCCGCCGGGGGAGACCTCCATGATGTACTGGGAGAAGGTCTCGGCGAAGCCGGAGAGCGGGCGCGCCAGCACCCACAGCCGGGTCTTCTCCCAGAACGGCAGGTTGCTGGTGACGATATCGCGCATCACCCCCCGGGGAATGAAGGCGTAGGCCTCGGTGAACACCGCCCGGTCGGAGAGCAGCTGGGTCTGGGGCGGATGCCCGCCATGCGGGGCATAGTAGGTGCGTTGGTTCATGGTGTGTCCTGAAAAGGCTTGGGCCGAAAGCCGTGCCCGTGGCAGACATCGCTCGAGGCTGATCCGGCGACAGGCCTGTTCGGGGGCGCTGTGAACCCCTCCCTGGGCGTATATGGAGTCCTCCCCGTTTGCAAGCACGAGGCACGATGGTCGGTAGGTACGACTGCACACGTATATCCGGTCTCGTTAATGATGCTCTGATGAGCATCGG
>NZ_JAJSPA010000052.1:0-19762 GCF_021282295.1 Halomonas sp. G15
CCGGGCACCTTCCCCCGCCCGGGGCCCCTATTCCGACTCACGAGCCCCTCCCGCGCTGCCTGACCGGCAGGGCGCGGCTGCCTCGTGATACCGACCCCCGAACATGAAGGAACACGCTGTCATGTTGGACGACAATCTGAAAACTCAGCTCAAGGCCTACCTGGCCAAGGTCACCCAGCCCTTCGAGATCGTTGCGTCCCTCGATGACGGCGCCAAGTCGAAGGAACTGCACGGCCTGCTGACCGATATCGTCGGCCTGACCGACAAGATCACCCTCAAGCTCGATGGCCAGGATGCGCGCCGCCCCTCCTTCGCGATCAACCGTCCCGGCGAGGAGACCGGCGTGGTGTTCGCCGGCCTGCCCATGGGCCATGAGTTCACCTCCCTGGTGCTGGCGCTGCTGCAGGTGGGTGGCCATCCGCCCAAGGCCTCCGATGAGGTGATCGAGCAGATCAAGGGCCTCGAGGGTGAACTCCACTTCGAGACCTACTTCTCGCTCTCCTGCCAGAACTGCCCGGACGTGGTCCAGGCACTCAACCTGATGGCGATCCTCAACCCCGAAGTCCACCACGTCGCCATCGATGGCGCGCTGTTCAAGGACGAGGTGGAGGAGCGCCAGGTGATGTCGGTGCCCAGCATCTACCTCAACGGCGAGCCCTTCGACCAGGGCCGCATGAGCCTGGAGCAGATCCTGGCAAAGGTGGATACCGGCGCCGCCGAGCGCGAGGCCGCCAAGCTCGGTGAGAAGCCGACCTTCGACACCCTGATGATCGGTGGTGGTCCCGCCGGCGCCGCGGCGGCGGTCTATGCCGCACGCAAGGGCATCCGCACGGGCGTTGCCGCCGAGCGCTTCGGCGGCCAGGTACTCGACACCATGGCCATCGAGAACCTCATCTCCGTGCCCCACACCGAAGGTCCCAAGCTGGCCGCGGCGCTGGAGGAGCACGTCAAGGAGTACGAGGTCGACATCATGAACCTGCAGCGGGCGGTCAAGCTGCTGCCCGGCCGTCCCGGCGAGGAGCATGAGGTGCAGTTCGAGTCCGGCGCCAGCCTCAAGGCGAAGACCCTGGTGCTGGCTACCGGCGCCCGCTGGCGCGAGATGGGCGTGCCCGGCGAGGCCGACTACCGCAACAAGGGCGTGGCCTACTGCCCCCACTGCGATGGTCCGCTGTTCAAGGGCAAGCACGTGGCGGTGATTGGCGGCGGCAACTCCGGCGTCGAGGCGGCCATCGACCTGGCCGGCATCGTCGGCCATGTGACCCTGATCGAGTTCATGGACGAGATGCGCGCCGATGCCGTGCTGCAGAAGAAGTTGCGCAGCCTGCCCAATGTCGACATCGTCCTCGGCGCCCGCACCACCGAGGTGAACGGCGACGGCAAGCGCGTCACCGGCCTCACCTATGAGGAGCGCGCCAGCGGCGAGATCCGCCAGATCGACCTGCAGGGCGTCTTCGTGCAGATCGGCCTGGTGCCCAACACCGAGTGGCTCCAGGAGTCGCCCATCGAGCTCTCCGAGCGCGGCGAGATCGTGGTCGATGCCCGCGGCATGACCAGCGTTCCGGGCATCTTCGCCGCCGGCGACGTGACCACCGTGCCCTACAAGCAGATCGTCATCGCCATGGGCGAGGGCTCCAAGGCCGCCCTGGGCGCCTTCGACCACCTGATCCGCAGCTGAGTCGTATTTGAGTGATCCTGGGGCGCCGAGGCGCCCCGACTGACAGGGCCCCCGCCGGTTTCGCCGGCGGGGGCGCTTGTCGTTCGGGCCGGCTCGGCGCTCGGGCTTGAAGAGCGTGTTCAGTGCGCGGCGCCCAGTACTTCGGCGCGCTCGATCACCACTGCGCTCTCGGGCACGTTCTGCATCGGGCCGCGATTGCCGGTGGGCACGCGCTTGATGGCGTCCACCACCTCCATGCCCTCGACGACCTGGCCGAACACCGCATAGCCCCAGGTCTGGCCCGACTGCTTGCTGACGTGGTCGAGGAAGCCGTTGTCGGCGACGTTGATGAAGAACTGGGCGGTGGCTGAGTGAGGGGCGCCGGTACGCGCCATGGCCAGGGTGCCGCGGCGGTTCTTGAGGCCATTGTCGGCCTCGTTCTGGATCGGCTCGCGGGTGGATTTCTGGTCGAAGTCGGCATCGAAGCCGCCGCCCTGGATCATGAAGTCGTCGATCACCCGGTGGAAGAGGGTGCCGTCGTAGTGGCCGGACTCGGCGTAGGCGAGGAAGTTCTCGACGCTCAGAGGGGCCTGCTCCTCGAACAGCTCGATGCCGATGGCGCCCTCGCTGGTATGCAGCACCACATCGGGTTCGGTGGACTGGGCCCAGGTGGGGCTTGCCAGGGTGGCGATCAGCGGGGTGGCGGTGAGCAGGGCAAGGGCGAGACGTCGCATGGGCAGTCCTTCCGGGCAGGTCAGTGGAGTCAGCGCCCAGCATACGGCGCCGGGCGGCGGCTGTCAGCGCTCGTCGTCCCGGCAGCAGGGTTATCGCAGTAGAAGCACCGCTCAAGGCTTTCCCCGGCGTCTTTCGCTATCACCGCAGGCTAACTGCGATAGCCTTGGTCCCGGCAGGCCGTGCGGGCGCGTGCCATCGCCTCGACGGCACCGTCGAGGGCGAAGACCATGAACCAGGGATCGTCGGGGCCGCGCATCAGGCGCAGCCGCAGCAGCTCGCCCTGGCGCATCTCGTCGAGCAGCAGCGGCTGTTCCGGCAGGTCGAACTGCACATAGAAGCCGCTGTCGCCACGTTCGGTACGAAACTCGGCCTGGCCCGAATGGATGGTCTGCTCGTCGACCCGGAGGTCGGCGGGCACGCGGTTGGCCAGGCGACTCTCGGCCTGGCGTTCGCCGAGGTCGACCCGCATCTCCAGCCAGGGTGCCTCGCAGGCACCGGGGGTGAAGGTGACGCTGAAGTGGGCGTCGGCGTAGGTGTTGCCCTCCAGGGCGCGGTAGAGGCGCTGCTCGCCGAGGTTCAGGGTCATCGACTGCCAGGCGCCGTGGCGCTCGACCTCGGCGACGTTGAACTGTACCGCGGCAACCGGCCAGGCCAGGGCCAGGCCGACCAGGGCGGCAACGAGATGGGGAAGGCGAGCTGGCATCCTGGGCTCCTGGAGGGACGATGCGCCCGAGGCTAGCATGCCGCCCCCCGACGCGCAGCCGGGAGGCTACTGGAAACAGAAGAAAGACCGCTCAAGGCTTCTCCGGCGACAGGGCTTCGAGGGGGCGCTGTGAACCCTTCCGTGGGCGCTACCGATGCCCTGCTTCGCTCTCGCGTCCTGCTACGCTTGCAGGGCCGGTGCTGGCCATCCATGGCCAGCCCGTTCGAAGCAGTGCTTCTCACCCCTGGCATAGGACCCCCTCTTCGCCCTGTCCCCGGCGCCTTTCGCGACCGTCGCATGCCTGACTGCGATAGCCGTGCTACTGGGAATGCTGCATACCTTCCATGTCGTCGCCCATCTCCATGGGCATGCCCCCACCGATATCGCCACCCAGCTCGCCGCGGCCCAGGCGACCCAGCAGGTCGATGTCGATCTCGGCGAAGGTGACCAGCTCCCCGCCATGCTCCTCGCGGAACGCCTCGGCATCGGCCTCGTCGGCGAAGGAGGCCAGGGTGTGGCCCATGGCGCCGCGCTGGTCGTGACCCACCACGTAGATCGCTTCGCTGGCCAGCACGAAGGCCTCGTCGTCGGGGGTGGCCCAGCTGGCGGCGGCCACGTCATGCACATAGGCGTGGGAGACCTGGGTCTCGTTCTCGGGCTGCTTGAGGAAGGCGAACAGGTCCATGGTGGAGCAGAACTTCAGCGGCTCGCTCTGCTTCTCCATGAAGGCCTCGCCCTTGGGCCCGGGGTGCTCGGTGATCAGCATCCCGCAGACGTGGCAGCTGTCGCCCGCCTCGATGGGCTGGGCGGCGGCCAGCGCCTCGGGTTCGGACTCGCCGCAGGCGGCGAGCAGCAGGGCGTACATCAGCAGCAGCGGCAGAAGCAGTTTCTTCATGGGGTCTCTCTACGGGAGTGGCTAGGGAAATCGGAGCGGGTCAGGCGGCGCGGCGTCGGAAGCGCAACAGTGCCAGACCCAGGGGCACCAGGATCCAGGCCACCAGGATGGCGGTGACCATGGCCGGGCGGAAGGCACTGCCCTCGGCGATGGAGGTCAGGCCGGTATAGCTGCGGGCGGCCTCGAAGCCGGTCAGGTTGATCAGCCGGAAGCATTCGGTGGGGTTGAGCAGCAGCAGCCAGGGCAGCCAGTCGCCGCCACGCTCGACGCTGACCAGCAGCGCCAGCAGCCCCAGGTCGAAGACCAGCACGAACAGGAACCACACCACCAGGGCCAGGCCGGCGGCACGCGCCTTCTCGGTGACCCATACGCTGATCAGGTAGGCGAAGGCGATGAATACCCAGCCGAGCAGGATGCTGCTGCCGATCAGCAGGCCCATGCCGGCGGCCAGCTCGGTCAGCGCCACGCCTTCGGCGCCCACGGCGATCACCGCCCCGGCAATGCCGAAGCCCAGCGCCGTGGCGGCGGCCAGGATCAGGCTGTGGCCGAGGAACTTGCCGAGCAGCAGCTGGGTGCGGCTGATGGGGTAGGTGAGCAGCAGCAGCAGGGTGCCCGCCTCCTGCTCGCCGACCACGGCATCGTAGGCCAGCAGCAGGGCGATCAGCGGGATCAGGAATACCGCGAGGGTGGCGAGGCTGACCACGGTGGTGGCCAGGGAGGTGAAGCCCAGGCCGCCGCTGGCGGCGGCACCGAACCAGGCGATGCCCACAGCGAGGAAGGCCAGCACCAGGGCGATGGCCAGCACCCAGCGGTTGCGCAGGCCGTCGCGGAACTCCTTGCCGGCGATGGTCAGGATGGCGTTCATTCGGCGTCTCCTCGTTGCGCGGGCGAGAGTTCGGCGGAGAAGTGGGTGTAGAGATGCTCCAGGGTCGGCGGCAGCAGCTCGATATCCTCGACGCCGGCGGTGTCGGTGAGTCGGCGCAGCACGGCGAGCTTGGCGTCCGGTGGCACCGTCAGCGCTACCTCGTGGGCGTCGAGGGGAGTGACCGTGATACGCGGGT
Source organism: Halomonas sp. G15 (assembly GCF_021282295.1). NCBI lineage: Bacteria > Pseudomonadati > Pseudomonadota > Gammaproteobacteria > Oceanospirillales > Halomonadaceae > Halomonas > Halomonas sp. G15. Next base: position 5,049 of record NZ_JAJSPA010000052.1, read on the forward strand.
CATCCCAGCCGGCCAGGCGCTGGGCGAGGTCGCCTGCGCCGCCGTGGCCCCGGGCGCGTACGGTGATCGGCAGGGCCGCTTCCTCGCGCAGCTCCGTCAGGCTGCCCAGCGCCAGGCGCTTGCCGCCACCGAGGATCAGCGCACGGTCGATATAGGGTTCCACCCCCGGCAGCACGTGGGAGGAGAGCAGCACCGTGCAGCCGCGCTCGCGCAGGCCGCGCACCGTGTCGTAGAAGTCGCGGGTGGCGGCCGGGTCGAGGCCGGTGGTGGGCTCGTCGAGCAGCAGCAGGCGCGGGTCGCCGAGCAGCGCCTGGGCCAGCCCCAGACGCTGGCGCATGCCCTTGGAGTAGGTCTTCACCCGGCGGTGGGCGGCGTGGCCGAGGCCGACCCGGTCCAGCAGCTCACCCACCTGGCCGCGATCGACCCGCTTCAGGCGGGCGAAGTAGTCGAGTACCTCCCGGCCGCTCAACTGCTCGTAGAAGCTGACATTCTCGGGCAGATAGCCCAGGCGGCGGCGCAGCGTCTCGGCGTGGGCGCCGTCGGGGGCGCCGCCGAGGACCGCCACCTGCCCTTCGCTGGGCGAGAGCAGCCCCAGTATCAGGTGCATGGTGGTGGTCTTGCCGGCACCGTTGTGGCCCAGCAGGGCCAGTACCTCTCCCTCGTCCACCTGCAGGTCGAGGGCGTCGAGGCGCACCAGGCCGCCATCGCGGCGGGTGACGCCCTGGAAATCGATTACCGCGGTCATGCGCTGGCGTCTCCCCTTTCGGGTGTATGGAAGGCGGATCCATTCGAGTCGGATGCATCCAGCTCGGGTTCATTCATCAGCGGGTGGCTGTCCTTGACCCCCTGGGGGCGGAATACCGGGAACTGGCGCTGTACCCAGCGCAGCGCCAGCACCGCGGGGCTGTGCATCAGCAGCCGCGCCACCGGGTAGCGCCACAGCAGACGATCCATGGCATCGTTGGGCTCGTAGGGGGTGTCGCCCACCCCATCGCCATCCAGATCCCAGCCCAGGTAGTCGCTCCAGTAGTTGCCGTGTCCCGCCTCGGACCACTCCTGGGCCCGGGTGGCCACGTACATCACCTGCTGGCGGTTGTCGACGAAGGCGTTGCCCACCAGCTCGTTGTCCTCGGAGCCGGCGGTGAGATGGATGCCGATATCGCTCTCGGTCAGGAGGTTGGCCTCGAAGCGATTGTACTGGGAGTTGTAGACGAACAGCGCCTTGCCATCGGCGCCGCTGACCAGCCCCTTGCCCTGGGCGTCGCGGCGCTGGTGGGCGCGGGTGATCCGGTTGTCGCGCAGCAGGGAGTCGGTGATGTTGTTCATCAGGATGCCGTAGTTGCGATCCCCCTCCGAGCGGTTGCCGACCACCCTGAGGCGCTTGGACTGCATCAGTGCGTAGCCGGTGCGGGTATCCCGGGTGGTGTTCTCCTCCACGCGGTTGTCGTAGGCATACATGTAGTGCACGCCATAGCGCAGTTCCTGCATATGGTTGCCGCGCAGCAGACACTGGCTGCTGGTGTCGATATAGATGCCGTCGCGGGTATGGCGGATATCGTTGCCCTCCACCCGGACGTTGCGTGAGTTGAACAGGTGCACGCCGTTGCCGCGATCCTGGGAGCGCACGGTAGCGTCGCCGCGGATCACGTTGTCGAGCACCTGGACGTCGCTGACGGCGTCGAGCCACAGGCCGAAGCCGGGGCCTTCGAGCCGCGAGTCGCGAATCACGCTGCCGCCGGCGCTCTCCTCGATGAAGATGCCGGCGTCCATGTCGGTGAGGTTGGCGCCCCAGTTCTCGATGGTCACGCCCTCGATCACGATGTCCGGGGCGTCGAGTACCACGGCGTGGCCCTCTCCGCCGCCATCGATCACCGCGCCCGTTGCGCCCGAGAGGGTCAGGGTGCGGTCGATGACCAGCGGCCCGGGGTAGCGGCCCGCGGGAAGCAGCAGGCGGTCGCCGCGCTCGGCGCGCTCGATCAGCGGTTGCAGCGGTTCGCCGGGAGTGGCCGTCAGGTCGGCGGCCAGCAGGCCGCCCGGCAGCCACACGAGCAGCCAGGCGGCAAAAAACAGTCGGGGGACGACGCGGGGCTGTCGTCGGGTCATGCGTCTCTCCAGTAAAGAAGCGGGGCCGGGCATCTGCCCGGCCCCGATGGGTGCTATCAGGCCTTCTCGACCAGCATGCGGCCGGTCATCTCCATGTGCATGGCGTGACAGAACCACTGGCAGTAGTACCAGTGCACCCCGGGCTTGTCGGCAGTGAAGGTGACGCTGGCGGTCTGCTGGGGGCTGATCTCCATGACGGCACCGTGGTTGGTCATGGTGAAGCCGTGGGTGACGTCCTCGACCTGGTCGAGGTTGGTGATCACCACGGTGACCTCGTCGCCCTGCTTGACCTTGAACTCGGTGATCCCGAACTGCGGTGCCACCGAGGTCATGTAGACGCGTACCCGGTTACCGTCACGCACGATCTTGTTGTCGGTCTCCAGGGTGACGCCGTCCTCCTTGGCCATGGCCACGGTCTCGGCGAAGAAGGGGTCATCGCGGTCCCAGACCTTCTTGGGATTGATCTGGTCGGCGCGCACCAGGATGCAGTCGTGGGGCTCGGCGAAGGCGGGGCCGTCGTGGACCAGCTTCATCTCCTCGCCGGAGATATCGATCAGCTGGTCGTTCTCCGGGCGCAGCGGGCCCACCGGCAGGAAGCGGTCCTTGGAGAACTTGGAGAGCACCACCAGCCACTTGCCGTCGGCATCCTTGGTCTCGGTAAGGCTGGCGTGGTTGTGCCCCGGCTGGTAGTGGACATCCAGCTTCTGACGCAGGTAGTTCACCTCCTCACCGTTGTAGGCGCGGATGGCGTCCTCGATGTTCCACTTGGCGATCTGGCTATCGATGAACAGCGTGGTGTAGGCGTTGCCGCGGCCGTCGAAGGTGGTGTGCAGCGGCCCCAGGCCCAGCTCCGGTTCGCCGACCACGGCGTCACGCGGCTCGATGGAATCGTCGAACACCTCGGGCAGCTTGTCGATGGCGATGATCGAGCAGGTCGGGGAGAGCTTGCCGTTGGCGATGAAGTACTTGCCGTCCGGCGAGGTGTTGAGGCCGTGGGGGTTCTTGGGCACCGGGATGTAGCGGGTCAGCTTGGAGCCCTTGCGGCCATCGACCACCGGCACCTCGCTGTCGCCCAGGGTCTTGAACTCGCCGGCTTCCACGGCGGCCTCGATCGCCTCGACGTCGAATACCACCACCCAGTCGCGCTCGGCGCGCATGGTGTCCTGCAGGGTCATGCCCTTCTCGGAGTTGTAGCAGGTCGAGGCCACGAAGCGTCCGGTGTAGTCGGCATCGGTGTTGTCGAGGTTGCCGTCGACGATCACCTGCCAGGCCACCTCCATGCTCTCGGCGTCGATGCCGTTGAACATGGTGTAGTAGCCCTCCGGGTTCTCCATGCCGCGGCCGTCATTGACGATGTCGTCGTCGTGATGGGGGATGGGAAACTCGGCGTTGGCGAACACGTACTTGGTGTGCGGCACCTTCTGCAGGCGCAGGCCGTGGATCGCCTGGACGTTGGGGATGGTGGTGATCTTGTCCGTCTTCATGATGTCGAGACGGATGCGTGCCACCCGGGTGTTGGCCTTGTCGTTGATGAACAGATACTTGCCGTCGTAGCTGCCATCGGTCATGGAGATGTGCGGGTGGTGGGAATCACCGTTGAGGAACTTGACCGAGTCGCCCAGCACTCGCCTGGACTCGTTGGTGATCCCCCAGCCGGTGGCCCCCTCCTGGTTGAACACCGGGATGCGCATCAGCTCGCGCATGGAGGGGATGCCAACCACCCGGACCTCGCCGGACTGGCCGCCGCTCCAGAAGCCGTAGTACTGATCGAGCTCGCCCGGGGCGACCTCGATGCTGCCCTCGGCGGCGCGGGCCTTTTCGCTGCCACCGAGCAGGGTGCCGGCGCCGAAGCCGCCGGCCAGGCCCGCCCCGGCCACGCCGGTCACCGCGCTATTGCGCAGGAAGTGGCGGCGCCCGAGATTCTCGATCGTCTTCTTCTTGTCACTCATGGTTCACTCCTCCTGGTAGGTCGGAATCCGCTGCAGCCGTGCGCTGGCGGGGTCATGGCTCTCGACGCCTCCCTTGCCACGGGAGAGGCGCGACGCCTTCTCGAAGCGCTTGCGCCGCTTGATCATCGGCGGACAGCGTTTGTCGTCGTGGTAGGTGATCTGGCAGTCGAGACAGTAGTGGCACTCGTTGGCATTGATGCGACCATCCGGGTGGATGGCGGCCACTTCGCATTCGTTGGCGCAGATCTGGCACGGGGTGCCGCAGTCACCGCGGTGCCGCTTCAGCCAGTCGAACAGGCGCAGGCGGGCGGGGATCGCCAGGCCGGCGCCTAGCGGGCAGACGTAGCGGCAGTAGAACTTGTGGTTGACGGCGGAGATCGCCACCAGCACCAGGGCGTAGAGCAGGAAGCCCCACTCGCGCTGGAAGCGCAGGGTGATGGCGGTCTTGAAGGGCTCCACCTCGGCGTAGCGCTCGGCGGTGCCCAGCGAGTGCAGGGAAACCGCGAACAGCCCCAGCAGGATGATGTACTTCAGCGCCCAGAGCCGCTCGTGGAGACCGAAGGGCGGCTCGTACTGCTTCACGCCGAGCTTGCGGGCAGCCTTGTTGACCAGGTCCTGGAGGGCGCCGAAGGGGCACAGCCAGCCGCAGAACACGCCGCGGCCCCACAGCAGCAGGCTCACCGCCACGAAGGACCAGAGGATGAACATCATCGGGTCGATCAGGAAGGAGCCCCAGCTGAAGTCGGTGATCAGGGCGTTGGTGAAGGTCAGGATATTGACCACCGAGAGCTGGGCCAGGGAGTACCAGCCGATGAACACCAGGGTGTAGACCAGGAAGCCCAGGCGCAGCGGGCGCAGGATGCGCGGATGCTTCACCAGCACGTCCTGGAACAGCATGATGCCGGTGAGCACGATCAGGCCGGCGGCGAGCACGGCGATCTGGAAGGCCTTGTCCTTCCACACCTCGACCCAGATCGGCACCTCCTTGGGCGGCTCGGGACGCTCGATATACGCCTCGGGCACGCTGTAGTCGGCGCTGAAGCGGCTGAACTCGGTGTCCAGGGGGCCGGAGGCGCGGCGCACCAGCAGCTCCAGCTGCCACGGCTGGCCGGGGTCGAAGGCGGCCGCATCGCGAATGATGAAGATATCGCGCTCGTCGAAGGCCGGGGCGCCCTCGATGCCGAGGTTGCCCAGGCGGATATGGTCGCGGTCGTGGAAGCTCACGGTGTTGCCGTTCTGGGAGAGCTCGATGCGATCGAAGATGCCCCCGCGCACGTAGCCGGAGCCCTTGAAGGAGTAGTCGCCGCGTCCCATCACCGCGATGGCATGCTCGCCCTCGTCGAGCCGCTCCATCAGCTGCTCGTAGCCGGTGTCGCCGAGCAGGTTGCGCCCGGCGGTGGGCGGGTTCAGGTAGGTGTAGAAGAGCTCGATGAAGGTGCGCTCCGCCGGCTGCGGCGTATGCATGTAATCCTCGGCCGGGGTGCCCACGAAGGAGTCGTCCACCTCGCCATGGGTCAGGTGCAGGCGGCGGATGGTGCCGTCGCCGGTGAGCGTCGACCAGTCCGCCGCCTCGAAGACATCCTCGCGCACCGTTGCCGCCGGGGCGGCGGAGGGGTCGGCGATCAGCCCCTGCTCGGCGGCGACCAGGCGGGCGGCGCGCATCACGGTGTCGCTGACCACGATGACGGTCACGGTGGCACCGGAGATGGCGTCGAGGTTCCCACCTACCTTCATGCGGTCGTTGACGTGGGCGCCGACGTGGTCGTCGGCGAAATCCTCGAGCTTCTGCTCGGGAATGCCCACCAGCATGATGGGCTCCTCGTGGCTGATCACGTCGGCCTGGACGATATTCCCCTCGAGGTCGAAGGCCACCAGCATGTTGACCGGCTTGCCGGAGTAGGCGGGAATCGGCGCCATCTCGACGCTCTCGAAGGCGTAACCGAGCGTCTCGTTACCGGCCATGACCCGGCTGACCGGCCACTGGGAGTCGGCAGGCTCCAGGCGGTCCGCCGCGGGGAAGCCTTCGCGCACCTGCGCCAGCTCCATGGCGTGCAGCGGCAGGGAAACCAGCAGGAAAATAAGCGTCAGCAGCAGGCCGACAAATCCGGCCGGCCGAAGGGATGATTCGGGCATGGGGAGGTCCTTGGGGGCCGTGAGCCTAGGCGGCACGGGCGGCATCCCGGCCGCCACCCATATGCAGCAGGGCCGGCGCTGTGCCGGCCCGGGCCGTCATTACTGACTGGCGGTCATTCCTGGCTTGAATAGTAGGCGGCAATGTCGGCGATATCCTCATCGGAGAGGCCCTGGGCCATGGGCGTCATCAGCATGGCGTTGCCACCCTGGCGCTGGCTGTCGCGATAGGCCTTGAGGGCGCCCTCCAGATAGGTGGCGGACTGGCCGTTGAGGTTCGGGTAGATGGGGGCCAGGCCCTTGCCGTCGGTGCCGTGGCAGGCCACGCAGGTGCCGATCTTGTCCGCACCGGCCTCGGCGTCACCCGCGGCCTGGGCATCCATGGCCAGGAGGGCGCCACCCAGCATGGCGGCTGCGAGAATCAGTTTCATAAGGAACCTCCGGAATGCATCTTAAATTGCCTAGAAAAGCCCGGTTGCGACAATCGACCTCACCGGGCAGCTGTTGCCATCATGCCAGGCAACGTGCATGCGCGGCTTGACGTGGGTCATCTACAGCCTAGACACATGTGCCCAAAAGGCAATAGCAAAGCCTAATAGAGCACAGCGGCCGCGCCGGGGAGGGGATTGTGCGGCGAGCGCAAGTCGGGGTAATTCAAGAGCATACGCGGGGTCAGGCGGCGGGCGGAGTCTCGTCCAGCTGCAGCAGTTGGATCAGCGGCTGGCGTCGTGCGCCCAGCAGATCCTCCAGGGTGTAGCCGTCGAGCACCGCGAGGAAGGCCTCGAGTGCCTCCTTCAGGATATGCTTGAGCCGGCAGGCCGGGGTGATAACGCACTCGTTGCCGTCGCCGAAGCACTCCACCAGGGCCAGGTCACGCTCGGTGCGACGTATCAGTTCGCCGAGCACGATGGTGTCCGGTTCGCGCCGCAGCAGCAGGCCGCCGTTCTTGCCGCGGATGGAGGTGATATAGCCGTGGTGGCTGAGGTCCTGGACCACCTTCATCAGGTGGTTGCGCGAGATGTCGAAACGTTCGGCGATCTCGGTGATGGTGGAGCGACGCTCGCCCTTGACCGCCAGGTAGAGCAGCACACGCAGCGAGTAGTCGGTAAAGCGAGTCAGGTGCATGGGTAAAAGCGTCGCCTCTTGGTGTCGTGGAGCGGATCAGCGCCGGGCCCAGCTGTGGGGCGCCTCGCTGACATGCCGGACGGTATCGCTGGGGCGGCTCAGCACATAGCCCGCCACCCCGATAAACAGAATGGCCGTGGCCACCAGCCCCAGGGAGGGCACGCCACTGGCCCACAGCATCGCCCAGCTAGCCGCCAGCAGCAGCGGTGCCAGCACCTTGGCGCGTCGCGGTATGGCACGTTCTTCGCGCCAGGCCTGCAGGGAGGGGCTGAAGCGTGGATGGTCATGCAGCCAGCGCGCCAGCCGCGGTGACCCCTTGGGGGCCGACCAGGCCGCCAGCAGCAGGAAGGGGGTGGTCGGCAGCAGTGGCAGCACCATGCCGGCAGCACCGAGCCCGATGCAGCCATAGGTAAGCCCGCACCAGGCGAGCCGCGAGGCGGATCCTGACATGTGGTGACCTCCCGTGCTCGAGGGCGTAGACTGTTAAGTAGCAATTTATATGCATCTTAGCACTGCGGGGAAGGTGGGAGTTTGCGCCATGTCAACGAAAGCCGACATCTCTCGCCCCACGCTGCCGGCCTGGCGGCTGTTCTTTCCCCTGGCGGCGCTGCATGCCGCGATTACGGTGCCGCTGACGCTGGCCGTATTCTATCACGGCCTGCCTCTGGGGCTCATCGCTTCCCCTGCGGCACACGGTCGCGAACTGCTGTTCGGTTTCGCCTTGGCGGTGATCGCCGGCTATCTGCTGGGGCCGTTGTCGCGCCGCTGGCTGCTGGGGCTGGCGGCGCCGTGGCTGGTTGCCCGGATCGGCGGGCTGGTCGGTCCCGAGGCGCTCCCCGTGCTGCTGGCCGATGCCCTGTTCGCCGCGCTGCTCGCCTGGCGGCTGGTGCCGCGCTTCCAGGCTGCCAAGAAGTGGCGCAATCGGATGCTGTCGCCGTTGCTGGGCCTGCTCTGCCTGCTCGCCATTGCCAGCCTGGCCGGGCGCCTGGTGCAGCACGGCATGCTGGCTCCCGCACTGATGCGCCACGCCGTGCTCTGGCTGGTGCTGTGGCGGCTCTGGCGCTGGCGCCCCTGGGCCTGTCGGCAGCGCCCCGACCTGCTCGGCCTGATGCTGGGCTATGCCTGGCTGGGGGTCGGGCTGCTGCTGGCGGCGCGTGTCCTGTGGCTGGGCCAGCCGCTGGGCGGCGTGCTTCACGCCTTCACCGTGGGGGCACTGGGCACCCTGGCCAGCGGCATCATGCTGCGCCAGGCCATTCTCAGGGCCAAGGGGCGGCCCGAGCGTGAGTCGCTGCTGTTGCCGCTGGCACTGCTCTTCACCGTGGCCGCCGTGCTGCGCCTGGTGGCCTTTCCGGCCGGCGCCGCCTGGCTGCCCCTGCTGTGGGCTTCCGCACTGGCCTGGAGCCTGGCCTGGCTGCTCACCGCCTGGCGGCTGCTTGGCTGGTCACGACGCGTGCCGAGTCGCACGAGGATTTGACCGGCGTCAACTACCACCACAAGGGTACCGACGCGCCGGCCCCAGGCTGGCATACTGCCCAGCATTCGGCAGCGCCGCGGCGCTGCCAGAGCTTTCAACGAGGCCGTTTGATCATGCAAGACCATCTGCTCTTCAATCGCCCGCTGGTCGAGAAGTACGACCGCCCCGGGCCGCGCTACACCTCCTATCCCACGGCGCCCCAGTTCCATGCGGCCTTCGCCGAGGATGACTACCGTGCGGCGGCCGAGCGCAGCAACCGCGCCGAGACGCCCAAGCCGCTGTCGGTCTATGTGCACATCCCCTTCTGCAAGAGCCTCTGCTACTACTGCGCCTGCAACAAGATCATTACCCACAATACCGAACGTGCCGCGGAGTACCTGGCCTGGCTCCAGCAGGAGGTCCGCGTGCAGGGGGCGCTGTTCGACGAGACCCGGCGCATGACCCAGCTGCACCTGGGGGGCGGTACCCCGACCTACCTGAGCAATGCCCAGCTCGGCGAGCTGATGGCGAGCCTCGATGACGCCTTCCACTTCGCTCCGCCCGAGGAGCGCGAGTTCTCTCTGGAGGTGGACCCGCGCACCGTGACCCCCGAGCAGATCCATGAGCTGCATGCGCTGGGCTTCAACCGCCTGAGCTTCGGGGTGCAGGACTTCGACCCCGACGTGCAGAAGGCGGTCAACCGCGTGCAGAGCGAGGAGGATGTCATCTCCCTCGTCCACGCTGCTCGCGACGCGGGCTTCGAGTCGGTGAGCGTCGATCTCATCTACGGCCTGCCGCTGCAGACGGTGGCCAGCTTCGATACCACCCTGGACAAGATCATCGCCTTGCGCCCGGACCGCATCGCCACCTACAGCTATGCCCACCTGCCGGAGCTGTTCAAGGCCCAGCGCCTGATCCGCCCCGAGGACATGCCGCCCCCCGAGCGCAAGCTGGAACTGCTGGAGCTGACCATTCGTCGCCTCACCGAGGCCGGCTACGTGTATATCGGCATGGACCACTTCGCCCTGCCCGAGGACGAGCTGACCCTGGCCCGCGAGAATGGCACCCTGCAGCGCAACTTCCAGGGCTACTCCACCCATGCCGACTGCGACATGATCGGCCTGGGCATCACCTCCATCGGCAAGGTAGGCGACACCTACAGCCAGAACGTCAAGGAGACTGCCCAGTACCAGCATCGCCTGCAGGAGGGGCGTCTGGGGGTGTTCCGCGGCTACCGGCTCAGCGACGACGATCGCCTGCGTCGCGACGTGATCAACGCCCTGATGTGCCATAACCGCATCGACTTCGCCGTCATCGAGGCCGAGCATGGCATCGTCTTCCGCGACTACTTCGCCGACGCTCTGGAGGAGCTTCAGGAGATGGCCGACGACGGCCTGCTGGCGATCCGCGATGCCGAGATCGAGGTGCTGCCCGCCGGTCGGCTGATGATGCGCAACGCCGCCATGGCCTTCGACGCCTACCTGGCCCACAGCAAGGGGCGCTATTCGCGCACGGTATAGAACAAAAAAGGCCACCCTCGGTGAGGGTGGCGCAAGACCGTGACTAGCAATGAGGAGGGAGAAACCAGGCCAGGAGACTGGCGGGCCCTGGCCGGTGACGGCGCCTCATCAACGCCGACAACTGAAGGGTAATCGTTCTCGTTTGACTCGTCAACACAAATGCGAGCGCTTTTTATTTGCAGCGCGAATCAGGCGCCTGCCAGGCGTAGCCACAGCGGCAGGGTTGCCATGGCCAGCAGGGTCTGGCCGGTGATCAGCGCCGCCATCATCTCGGCGTCGCCGCCCAGCTGGCGGGCCAGGATATAAGCCGAGGTGGCGGTGGGCAGGGCGGCAAACAGCAGCACCACGTCGCGGCTCACCGGATCGAGACCCAGCAGCAGCGCCAGGGCCAGGGCCAGGGCCGGCATCAGCCCCAGCTTCACCAGATGGCTGGCCCAGATGCCGCGATCGCGGCGCACCAGGGCCGCGGGGCGCAGCGCCACGCCCACCGCCACCAGGCCCAGGGGCAGGGCGGCACGTCCCAGCAGTTCCACCGTCGCCGCACTCCAGCCCGGCAGGCCGATGCCGCTGACGTTCAGGCCGATACCGACCAGGCAGGCCAGGATCAGCGGGTTGCGGCCCAGGGCGGCCAGGCTCTTGCCCAGGCTGCCGCTGCCCAGCGTTCCCGCGGCGATGAAGCTGGTCACGCAGAGCACGTTGACCACCGGGACCATCAGCGCCACGGCCACCGCGGCCACGGTGGCCCCCGGCGCGCCGTGCAGTGCCGCGGCGCCGGCTACCCCCACGTAGGTGTTGAAACGCAGTGCGCCCTGGAAAGCCGAGGTGAAGGCCGCGGGCTCCATGCCCATCCAGCCGCGCAGCGCCCACAGCAGGGCGGCGAACACCCCCATGGCGCCGAGCAGCGCCACCGCCACCCGGGTCACCGGTACCTGGCTGACGTCGGCGGTGGCCAGGGTCGAGACCAGCATGGCGGGGAACAGCAGGAAGTAGATCAGCCGCTCAAGCCGTGGCCAGAAGTCGCCCCCCGGCAGACGCAGCCAATCCAGCACACAGCCCAGCAGGATCAGCAGGAACAGGGGCCCCAGGGCCCCCGCGATATCCGCCATGTCGGTCTCCTTGGTCTCGTTGCCTGCGACATCGCCCCGCAGTCTGCCACAGACGAATGCTGATAAGCTTGCCGGCATAGCCTCTTACCGTGGGGATCATGTCCTCCATGCCCGACTCTTCCAGCCACGAAGCGATCATTACCCGTCCTCCGCTGCTGCGCCTGCTGGTGCTGTTTACCCTAGGCACGGTGGCCGTGGCGCTGTGGTTCCTGGCCAGTCACCTGCTGCGCGATGCGGGGCAGGTGCACTGGTACCCCGAGGCGCCCGGCTGCGAGCTGAGTGCCGGGCCCTGCCTGGCCGAGCTGGGCAACGAGCGCCGGCTGGCCCTCGACCTCGGCGTGCGTGGCGAGATTCGCGCCCTGCAGCGCCTGCCCCTGGAGGTCGCCCTCGATGGGGTGGATGCCGAACGCGTGGTGGTGGACTTCGTGGGCCGCGACATGGACATGGGGTTGCACCGCTACCCCCTGACCCTGGGTGACGATGGCCGCTACCACGGCGAGGGGCAGATCCCGATCTGTACCGATGTGGTGATGCCGTGGCGGGCGCGTGTCATCGTCGAGACGGCCGATGGTAAGCTGGGCAGCAGGTTCGATTTCGATGTGGAGAGAGACGCGCCATGAAACGCAAGGGAGTCTGGGCCGGTGTTGTCCTGATCGTGCTGCTGCTGGCGGTGGGTGGCGTCGGCTGGTACCAGCAGCAGCTGGCCTCCGGGGGGGATGGCGGCCCGGTTGGAGGGCCGGTGGAGCTCCCCTCGACCCAGGGTGACTTCTCGCTGACCCAGCTCGAGGAGGACCAGCTGGCGGTGCTCTTCTTCGGCTATACCTACTGCCCCGACGTCTGCCCGATGAGTCTGGCGGTGGTGCGTCAGGCGCTGGCCGAGCTCGAGCCCGCCCAGCGCCAGCGCGTGGTGCCGCTGATGGTCTCGGTGGATCCGGAGCGCGACAGCCTCGAGCGGCTGGAGGAGTATCTGGCCTTCTTCGGCGAGCGCTTCATCGGCGCCACCGGCAGCCAGGCCCAGCTCAAGGAGCTGGCCGAGCGCTACGGCGTAGTGTGGCGCAAGGTCGAGGCGCCGGATTCGGCCATGGGCTACACCATCGACCATAGTTCGTCGCTCTACCTGGTCGATCGTGAGGGGCAGATCCAGCGGCGGGTGCTCTACTCCCCCTCCCACCAGGGACTGCTCGCCGCACTGCACGAGACGCTCTAGGCACCCTTGCCCTCACCACCGGGCGATCAGCGTGGCGAGGGGTCTTCCTGCAGGCGCTCCAGCATCGCCATCAGTGCGCGTGTCTGGCTGCCTTGGCGGCTGTCGTGCAGGGGGTCGAGCTGCCAGGTGCTCTCCGCATAGCCCCACCAGTCCCAGCAGCCTTGGGGGTTGCCCAGGCGGGTCTCGGCCTGGGGATAGAGCACGATGCGCCGGTTCTCCGCCGCCCAGGCGTTGAGCCCGGTGTGGCGCACGAAGGTCTCACCGATCTGCTCGGCGCCCATGCTGCAGCCGTGCAGTGCCAGGCTGACCGCACAGTCACCCGCCTCGCACCCCTCCGGCACGAACAGGTAGCCGGTATCGGCCAGTCCCTTGGCCTCGAAGTCGCCCTGATCGAAGCGCAGCAGCTCACCGTCCAGCCCATCGCTGGCGGGAGGTGCCTGCTCGCCGTGGAGCCAGGCCAGGGCATCGCCGGCGATATCCAGATCGCAGGCCAGCAGGTGGGGGGCACCCCCCTCACGGCAGTCGGCAAGCTCGCCGGCGTCGGACGGGATCACCGCCGCATCCACGGGCCAGCCGTGACCCACTTCCGCGTCCTGGCGTAACTGCAGCTGTGACGGATCGCCGAGCCAGCCCTGGAACTGCTCGGCCAGCGCCGCGCCCAGACGTGGCTCGACCACCGTATCGGCGTCGCCGTGCCAGACATAGACCCTGAGTGCCTCCAGCGCCTCGGCCTCGCCCACCAGTTCGCGCTCGCGGTAGTCGGCCAGGCGCTGCTCCAGCGTCTGCAGGTCGGGCATGCCGCGCCGGGTGGTCATGCACTGGCCCAGCGCCAGCCCCAGCGAGCCCTGGGCACACGACCAGGGGCCGGCGGCCAGCACGCCGAGTCCCGCGAAGCGTTCGGGCCAGGCCACCGCCAGCTGGGTGGCCATATAGCCTCCCGATGAGACGCCGAGCACGCTGGCGCCCGCGCTGCTTGCGCCCAGCGCGGGGAGCCGTTGTGGTGGGGTATCGGCAGGCGGTGAGGTTTCGGCAAGCAGCGCAGTCGAGGGGAGTGCCGCGAGCAGCGCGACGGCTACCCAGGCGCCTCGCTGCGACTTACTCATTGTCCTGGCTGTCGCCGGAGGAGGCTTCCGCGTCGTCGATACCGAGCAACTCGACCTTGAAGGTCAGCGTCTCGTTGGGGCCGATGGGGCCCTGGCCCTGGGCGCCATAGGCCAGCTCGGCGGGGATCACGATCTCCCAGGTGTCGCCCACGCTCATCAGCTGCAGGGCCTCCTGCCAGCCCTCGATCACCTGGTCGACACGAAAGCTGACCGGCTCGCCGCGCTCATAGGAGCTGTCGAAGACGGTGCCGTCGATCAGGGTACCCTCGTAGTGCACCTCGACGCTGTCCTGAGCGCCGGGGGTGGCGCCGTCACCGGATTCCAGTTCGCGGTACTGCAGGCCGGAGTCGGTGGTCTCGACGCCATCGCGTTCGGCGTTCTCGGCCAGGTAGGCCTCGCCCTCGGCGCGGTTGGCCTCGGCGGCGGCTTCGGCCTCCGCCTGGCGAGCGGCGGCGGCCTGCTGCTGGAAATTCATCAGCGCCTCGGCCATCTCCTCGTCGCTCAGCGCGAGATCCTCGCCGGCGAAGACATCCTGGATCGCCTGGGTGAAGGCGTCGACATCGAGGTCCTCGACGTCCTGCTGGATGCTCTGGCCCAGGGTCACGCCCAGGCTGTAGCCGAGTTTCTCGTCGTCACTTTCCATGGCGCCGAATGCCAGGGGGGCGGCACCCAGCAGGGCGGCGAGAGAGGCGGTGGTCAGCAGTCGTTTCATGGAAGTCCCTTGTGGTTCCGGCGCCGTCGGGCGCCTGGGTGAATGCGAACCTTGGGACTCTAACAGGGCCGGCCCGGTTCCGCAGTAGCGCGAAACCGGGCCGGGGGAGTCGCAGATGGATGGCAACATCGCTCAAGGCTTTTCCGGAGACAGGCCTGCGAGGGGGCGCTGTAAACCCGTCCCTGGGCGTATATGGAGTCCTCCCCGTTTGCAAGCACGAGGCACGATGGTCGGTAGGTACGACTGCACACGTATATCCGGTCTCGTTAATGATGCTCTGATGAGCATCGGACCTTGATGGGCTAT
>NZ_JAJSPA010000053.1:0-17559 GCF_021282295.1 Halomonas sp. G15
AGCATCATTAACGAGACCGGATATACGTGTGCAGTCGTACCTACCGACCATCGTGCCTCGTGCTTGCAAACGGGGAGGACTCCATATACGCCCAGGGAGGGGTTCACAGCGCCTCCTCGAAGGCTTGCCCCCAGATCAGCTCCGGAACAAGCAGCCTTTCAATGGCAACCCATGACGCCAGCCAGCAAATGGTTGACCATGCCACTCGGTCTTTCCCATAATGCATGGCCAGTTCGACCGCTCCCCCGGAGCCGACGCTTACCCAACGCCGCCCCGGCGGCGCCGAGGACGCCATGCGCCTGACCACCAAGGGACGCTACGCCGTCACCGCCATGCTCGACCTGGCGATGAACGCCCGCAGCGGGCCGATCTGCCTGGCCGACATCTCGCGACGCCAGGAGATCTCGCTCTCCTACCTCGAACAGCTGTTCGCCCGCCTGCGCCGTGCCGGGCTGGTCGACAGCGTGCGCGGCCCGGGGGGCGGCTACCTGCTGGCCCAGGCGCCGGAGACAATCTCGGTGGCGCGGGTGATCGACGCCGTGGATGAGTCCGTGGACGCCACGCGCTGCGGTGGCCTCTCCGACTGCCAGCAGGGCGATACCTGCCTCACCCACCACCTGTGGATCGAGCTGTCGGCGCATATCCACGGCTTCCTCGACGGCGTCACCCTGGGTCAGCTGGCCGACCGCCAGGAGATCCAGCAGATCGCCAGCCGTCAGCGGCGTCGCCTCGATGGCGACGACAGCATCCTCGCCTCAGCGCCCTGACCGCCAGGCCAAACCGAGACTTCCCGAGGCCATGACCACACCCGTCTATCTCGACTACGCTGCCACCACCCCCGTCGACCCCCGGGTCGCCGAGCTGATGGCGCGCCACCTGACCCTCGACGGCATCTTCGCCAACCCCGCCTCGCGCAGCCACATGCTGGGCTGGCAGGCCGAGCAGGCGGTGGAGAATGCCCGCCGCCAGGTGGCCGACCTGATCGCTGCCGATCCGCGCGAGATCGTCTGGACCAGCGGTGCCACCGAGGCCGACAACCTGGCCCTGACCGGCTTCCTGCGCGCCAATCGCCACCGTGGCCGCCACCTGATCACCTCCGTCGTCGAGCACAAGGCAGTGGTGGATACCGCCCGGGCGCTGGAGGACGAGGGCTTCAAGGTGACCTGGCTGACACCGGCAGGCGACGGGCGGATCAGCCCGGCACAGCTGCGCGAGGCACTGCGCGAAGACACCGTGCTGGTGTCGCTGATGGCGGTCAACAATGAACTCGGCGTGATCCACGACCTGGCGGCACTGGCCGAGGTGGCCCATGCCGGCGGCGCCGCCTTCCATGTCGACGCCGCCCAGGCGGTGGGCCGCATCGACCTCGATGTGAACCAGTTGGGGATCGACCTGATGTCGCTCTCCGGGCACAAGGCCTATGGACCCAAGGGCGTTGGCGCCCTCTACGTCAGGCGCCACCCCGATATCCGCGTCGAGGCGCTGATCCACGGCGGCGGCCACGAGCGCGGCATGCGCTCCGGCACCCTGCCCACTCACCAGATCGTCGGCATGGGCGAGGCCTTCGCCATCGCCGCCGCCGAGGGCGAGGCCGACCAGGCCCGCATCACCTCACTGCGCGACCGCCTGCTCGACGGCCTGGCCGACCTCGACGGCATCCATCGCAATACTGCGCTGGAGGCCGCCGTGCCCAATATCCTCAACCTGGCCTTCGCCGGCGTGGAGGGCGAGTCGCTGTTGATGGCACTGCGCGATATCGCCCTCTCCACCGGCTCGGCCTGCAACTCGGCCAGCGTCGAGCCATCCTATGTACTGAAGAGCATCGGCCTGCCGCGGGCGCTGGCGCTCGCCTCGCTGCGTTTCAGCTTCGGACGCTTCACCACCGAGGCCGACATCGACCGGGCCGTCGACGCCCTGCGTCACGCCCTGTCCGGCCTGCGCCGTCAGGCCCAATGACGCCTTCGCGACAGGCGCAACCCCTGCAACAGGCAGCTACCCACAGGAGAGAGACCATGGCGCATCTCACCATCACCGACGCCGCCGCCGAGCAGATCCGCCGGGTGCTCGACGAGCGCGGCCAGGGCCTTGGCCTGCGCGTCTCGGTCAAGCCCAGCGGCTGCTCCGGCTACAGCTACGTGCTCGACTTCGCCGACGAGGCGGCCAACGACGACACCTGCTTCGAGGAGCACGGGGTCAAGGTCTTCGTCGCCCCCGATGCCCTGGAAATGCTCGACGGCAGCGAGGTCGACTACGTCAACGAGGGGCTCAACCGCTACTTCCGCTTCAACAACCCCAACGTCAAGGACCAGTGCGGCTGCGGCGAGAGCTTTTCGGTCTAGGTTCACAGAATTCCCGCGACCCGAGGCGCGCCGCGCCTCGCGATCAGCGACGATTGTTCAACGCCACCGCGGGGCGCTATAATCCCGGCCCAGTCGGCGCATCGCCGAGCCGCATTACCCGATTCGCCGCGCCGCCCTCGCTTTCCCAAGCCCGAGGGTGGCGCGGCGCACTCTTTCGACACCCCATCACCCCCTACTGGAGACATGCCCATGGCTACCCAGCGCACCCTGTCCATCATCAAGCCCGATGCCGTCGCCAAGAACGCCATCGGCGAGATCATCGCCCGCTTCGAGAAGGCCGGCCTCAAGGTCGTCGCCGCCAAGATGCTCAAGCTGGACGACGACAAGGCCGGCGGCTTCTACGCCGAGCACAAGGAGCGCCCCTTCTTCAAGGATCTGGTCGGCTTCATGACCTCCGGCCCGGTGGTCGTGCAGGTGCTCGAGGGCGACGACGCCATCGCCAAGAACCGTGACCTGATGGGCGCCACCAACCCCAAGGAAGCCGCGCCGGGCACCATCCGCGCCGACTTCGCCGAGACCATCGACGCCAACGCCGTGCACGGTTCCGATTCTCCCGAGTCCGCCGAGCGCGAGATCGCCTACTTCTTCGAGAGCAGCGAACTTTGCCCGCGCTGATTTTCGGCCCGCGTTGATCCAGGCTCCGGGCGGGGCCCTGTCCCCGCCTCCCCTGCCGCCTTCCCTTCCCCGACCCGCTGATCGCCATGACCGCTGATACCGCACCCCAGAAGACCAACCTGCTCGGCATGTCCCGCCAGGAGATGGAAGCCTTCTTCCTCTCCATCGGCGAGAAGAAGTTCCGTGCCGCCCAGGTGATGAAGTGGATCCACCACGAGGGCTGTGACGACTTCGCGGCCATGACCAACCTCGCCAAGGCGCTTCGCGCCAGGCTCGCCGAGGTGGCCGAGATCCGCGGCCCCGGCGTGGTCTACGAGGGCACCTCCAGCGACGGCACCCGCAAGTGGGTGCTGGAGGTCGAGGACGGCAGCTATGTCGAGACGGTGCTGATCCCCGCCGACAACGGCAAGCGCCGCACCCTGTGCGTCTCCTCCCAGGTGGGCTGCTCGCTGGACTGCAGCTTCTGCTCCACCGGCAAGCAGGGCTTCCAGCGCAACCTCACCGCCGCCGAGATCATCGGCCAGGTGTGGGTGGCCCAGCGCAGCGTGGGCCCGCGCAAGGACACCGCCAATCGCCCGGTCACCAATGTGGTGATGATGGGCATGGGCGAGCCGCTGATGAACTACGACAACGTCGTGCCGGCCATGAAGCTGATGCTCGACGACGACGGCTACGGCCTCTCCAAGCGCCGCGTCACGCTCTCCACCTCCGGGGTCGTGCCGATGCTCGACAAGCTCGGCGACGAGCTCGACGTGAGCCTGGCCATCTCGCTGCACGCCGCCAACGACGAGTTGCGCAACGAGCTGGTGCCGCTCAACCGCAAGTACAATATCCGCAGCCTGCTGGATGCCTGCCAGCGCTATCTCGCCAAGTGCGACGACACGCGCATGGTCACCATCGAGTACACGGTGATCAAGGACGTCAACGACCAGCAGGAGCACGCCGAGCAGCTCGCCGAACTGCTGCGCGAGCTGCCGTGCAAGATCAACCTGATTCCCTTCAACCCCTTCCCCCATTCGGGCTACGAGAAGCCGTCACGCAACCAGGTGATGCGCTTCCAGCAGTGGCTCTACGAACTGGGCTACACGGCACCGATCCGCTCCACTCGCGGTGACGATATCGACGCCGCCTGCGGCCAGCTGGTGGGCCGGGTGAAGGACCGCACCCGTCGGCACGAGCGCTATATCAAGTCGATCCAGATCGACGCCGACTGAAGGGAGCCTGCCTTGACTTCAACCGGGCACAGCGCTTTGATGGGCAGGCCCTGCCTCCCCCCGGCTTCCGTTTGCCCGCGGCACGCCGCCGGAGGGAGCCCGCCGACCCTCGGGAGGAGTTCATGACCCGCCGCTCACGACTGCCCGGACGCTCGCTGCTGCCCTTGGCCGCCCTGCTGGGCGGCCTGTGGCTGACCGGTTGTGCCACACAGTCCCAGGGCATCAGCGGCGCCGACCGCGAGGCCAGCCCGGCCGACGCCTACACCCAGCTCGGCGTCGCCTATCTGGAGCGCAACAACCTGCGCCGCGCCATGAGCGCCCTGGACCGCGCCCTGGAGATCGCCCCCGACGACCCCGAGGCACTGCAGGCCATGGCCATGGTCTACCAGCGCCAGGGGGAGGAGGCGCTGGCCGACGAGACCTTCCGTCGGGCATTGGCGGCGGACGCCAACTTCACCCGCGCGCGCAACAACTACGCGGCCTTTCTCTACGCCCGGGGCCGCGTACGCGAAGCCTGCGAGCAGCTCGAACGGGCCTCGACAGATGCCCAGCACCCCAATCGCGCCCAGCTGTTCGCCAACCTCGGGCAGTGCCATCGCGAGCTGGGGGAGGCGCAGGAGGCACGCCGCAATCTGCAGCGCGCCCAGGAGATCGATCCGCGTGCGCCGCGCAGCTACTTCACCCTGGCCGAGCTGGAGTACGCCGACAACAACCTGGCCCAGGCACGAGCGCAGATCGAGGCCTTCATGCGCCTGGCCGGGCCGCGCCCGGAGGCCCTGAGGCTGGCCGGTGACATCGCCCGCGCCCAGGGCGACAGCGCCACTGCCGCCTTCTATACCCAACAGCTGGAGGGGCGTGGCACCACGCCCTGATCCGAGAACACCACCGAAGGATGCGCCGCCATGAGCGACACCCACGAACCGGACCTGCACGCTGATGCCACGGCCTCGCCCGGCGAGCAGCTGAGGCTTGAACGCGAGAACCAGGGCCTCTCCATCTCCGAGGTGGCCGGCGCGCTCAACCTGCGGCCGGCGGTGGTCCGCGGCCTGGAGGAGGACAGCTACGAGGAGGTGCCGATCGCCACCTACCGGCGTGGCTACCTGCGCGCCTACGCGCACCTGCTGGGCATCGACGACGCCCCGGTGCTGGCTGCCTATCACGCCCGCTTCGGCAGCCAGGATGCCGCCCAGCGCAAGGTCACCCCGGTCCAGATCAGCAAGCCTCCCTCGCGCCTGGGCGCCTGGCTGTTCCGCCTGGTGTCGCTGCTGGTGCTGGCCGGCCTGATCGGTCTGACCCTGATGTGGTGGCAAAGCCGCGGCGGCGGCGAGCCACCCAGCATCGGCGAGAGCGATCCGGTCTCCGTCGACCGCCTGGATGGCTCCGCCAGCGTGACCGAGCCCGACACCTCAGCCGACGGCACCGGGCCGGATAGCCTGCCGCCGCTGCCCGAGGAGGTAGCCGAGGCAGAGTCCACCGCCCAGGCACTCGGCGAGGAGACCGACGACACCCTCGCCGACGACGCGTCGGTGGACGCCGAGCTCGCCGCGAGCGTCGACGCATCGGACGCCGCCCGCGAGGAGCAGGATAGCGAGGCCACAGCCGACGAGGAGCAGGATAGCGAGGCCACAGCCGACGAGGAGCAGCAACAGACTACGGCGGAGGCCGAGCAGGCCGACGCTGCCACCGCCGAGCCGCAGGACGATACCGGTCGCCTGGCCTTCACCTTCAATGAACAGTCATGGACCGAGGTCTTCGACGCCAACAACCAGCGTGTCTTCGTCGGCCTGCAGGAACCCGGCACCACGGCCAGCGTCGAAGGCGAGCCGCCCTTCCGCCTCACCGTGGGCAACGCCACCGGCGTCGAGCTGGTCTGGCAGGGTGAACCTGTGGACCTCGTCGAGCGCGCCGGCGCCAACAACGTCGCCCGCTTCACCCTGGGAGAATGATTCCACCATCATGCACGCACAATCCCCTATCGTCCGTCGCAAGTCGCGCCAGATCCACGTCGGCAGGGTAGCCGTCGGGGGCGATGCCCCGATCTCGGTGCAGAGCATGACCAACACCAACACCCTCGACGTGGCCGCCACCGTGGCGCAGATCCGCCAGCTCGAGGCCGCCGGCGCCGATATCGTTCGTGTCTCGGTACCGGACATGGATGCCGCCGAGGCCTTCGGCCGTATCAAGCGCGAGGTCGAGGTGCCGCTGGTCGCCGATATCCACTTCGACTACAAGATCGCCCTGCGCGTCGCCGAGCTCGGCGTCGACTGTCTGCGTATCAACCCCGGCAACATCGGCAAGGAAGAGCGCGTACGCGCCGTGGTCTCCGCCGCCCGTGACAACGGCATCCCGATCCGCATCGGCGTCAACGCCGGCTCGCTGGAGAAGGACCTGCAGAAGAAGTATGGCGAGCCCACCCCCGCGGCCCTGGTGGAGTCGGCCATGCGCCATATCGACCACCTCGACCGCCTCGACTTCCAGGAGTACAAGGTCAGCGTCAAGGCCTCCGACGTGTTCATGGCGGTGGCCGCCTACCGCGACCTGGCCACGCGCATCGAGCAGCCGCTGCATCTGGGCATCACCGAGGCGGGCGGGCTGCGCTCGGGCACCGTCAAGTCCTCCATCGGGCTGGGCATGCTGCTGATGGA
The DNA here is from genome assembly GCF_021282295.1 of Halomonas sp. G15. Classification (NCBI taxonomy): domain Bacteria; kingdom Pseudomonadati; phylum Pseudomonadota; class Gammaproteobacteria; order Oceanospirillales; family Halomonadaceae; genus Halomonas; species Halomonas sp. G15. Next base: position 6,835 of record NZ_JAJSPA010000053.1, read on the forward strand.
CGGCATCGGCGACACCATCCGCGTGTCGCTCGCCGCCGACCCGGTAGAGGAGATCAAGGTCGGCTTCGACATGCTCAAGAGCCTGCGCCTGCGCTCCAAGGGCATCAACTTCATCGCCTGCCCCAGCTGCTCGCGCCAGAACTTCGACGTCATCGGCACCATGAACGCTCTGGAGGAGCGCCTCGAGGACGTCATGACTCCCCTCGATGTCTCGGTGATCGGCTGCGTGGTCAACGGTCCCGGCGAAGCCAAGGAGACCGATGTCGGCCTCACCGGCGGTTCACCGGCCAACCTCGTCTATATCGACGGCAAGCCGGCCTCCAAGCTGCGCAACGACCACCTGGTCGATGACCTCGAGCGGCTGATCCGCGACAAGGTGCGCGAGAAGGAGCAGGCCGAACAGGACGTGATCGCCCGCGACGCCTGAGTCGCCGGCACCCATCAAGGAGCCACCGTTGAGCAAGTCCCAAGCAAGTCACAAGGCACCCAGCAAGAAGAAGATCCAGGCCATTCGCGGCATGAACGACCTGCTGCCGGAGCAGTCGCCGCTGTGGCAGTACTTCGAGGGCAAGGTCCGCGACCTGATGGCCCGCTACGGCTACGCCGAGATCCGCACGCCCATCGTCGAGCAGACCGCGCTGTTCGCGCGTTCCATCGGCGAGGTCACCGATATCGTCGAGAAGGAGATGTATACCTTCGAGGATCGCAACGGTGACAGCCTGACCCTGCGCCCCGAGGGCACGGCGAGCTGCGTGCGCGCCGCCATGGAACACGGCCTGCTGCACAACCAGACCCAGCGCCTGTGGTACCAGGGTCCGATGTTCCGCCACGAGCGCCCCCAGAAGGGGCGCTACCGTCAGTTCCATCAGGTGGGCGTGGAGAGCTTCGGCCTCGAGGGCCCGGATATCGACGCCGAGGTGATCCTGCTCTCGGCCCGCCTGTGGCGCGAGCTGGGCCTGATGGAGCACGTCACCCTGGAGCTCAACTCCCTGGGCTCCTCCGAGGCTAGGGCCACCTATCGCGACACCCTGGTGGCCTACTTCGAGCAGCATCTCGATGTGCTCGACGAGGACTCGCGCCGGCGGCTGACCAGCAACCCGCTGCGCATCCTCGACTCCAAGAACCCGGAGATGGCCGAGATGCTGGCCGGCGCCCCGCGGCTCCTCGACCATCTGGATGCTGACTCCCGGGAGCACTTCGAGGCGCTCTGCGCGCTGCTCGACGCTGCCGGCATCGACTACGTGATCAACCCGCGGCTGGTGCGCGGCCTGGACTACTACGGCCGCACCGTCTTCGAGTGGACCACCACCGCCCTGGGCAGCCAGGGCACGGTATGCGCCGGCGGCCGCTACGACGGTCTGGTGGAGCAGCTGGGCGGCAAGCCGACCCCGGCGGTGGGCTTCGCCATGGGCATCGAGCGCCTGGTGCTGCTGCTCGAGACCCTGGAGCTGATTCCCGACGCCGCCCGCGGCGAGCTCGACCTCTATGTGCTGCCCATGGATGACGCCGCTGCCGGTACCGCCCTGCAGCTGGTCGAACGCCTGCGTGGCGAACTGCCCGAGCTGCGTGCCCAGTTGCACTGCGGCGGCGGCAGCTTCAAGAGTCGCATCAAGAAGGCCGACCGCAGCGGCGCCCGCCTGGCCCTGCTGCTCGGCGAGGACGAACTCGCACACGGCACCGCGACCCTGAAGTTCCTGCGCGAGGAGCGTGAGCAGCGCAGCCTGGCGCGGGACGCCCTGGTCGACGAGCTGCGCGAACTGCTGGCCTGAAGGCCCACACGAGACATACAAGGAGACCGCCCGTGGCGGAGCTGAGAACCGAGGAAGAACAGGTCGAGGCGCTCAAGCGCTGGTGGAAGGAGAACGGCCTCTCGCTGATCGCCGGCGTGGTCATCGCCGGGGCCGGCGTGCTGGGCTGGAACGCCTGGCAGGGCTACCAGGAGAACCAGGCCACCGCCGCCTCGATGCGCTACCAGCAGCTGGTCAACCTGACCGCCGGCAACGCCCTCGACGAGGCCCAACTGCCCGAGGCCCGCGCCCTGGTGGAGGAGATCGTCGAGGAGCACGGCAAGACCCTCTATGCCGATCTGGCACGCCTGGTAGATGCCCGCCTGGCGGTCGCTCAGGGCGACCTCGCGGGGGCCCGCGAGCGGCTGCAGGCCCTGGCGGATGCCGACTCTCGCGGCTATGTGGGCGGCCTGGCGCGCCTGCGCCTCGGACGCCTGCTGGTTGCCGACGGCGACGCGGAGGCGGCACTCGACGCCCTGGAGAGCGGCGTTCCCGAAGCGCTGGCCGCCCAGCGCGCCGAGGTGCGCGGCGATGCGCTGCATGCCCTGGGCCGCGAGGCCGATGCCGCCGTGGCCTGGCGCGAGGCGCTGGATCTCGCCGAGACCAACGACCAGCCGCTCTACGGCGTGCAACTCAAGCTCGACAACCTGGGCCTGGCAGCGGGTCCCGACAACCAGGGACTGGACTCATGAAACCGACCTTCCTGATTGCCACCCTCGCGGGCCTGACCCTGCTGGCGGGCTGCGCCGGCAACAAGGTGGAACCGCAGTATCCGCCCACCGAGCTCAGCGACTTCGCGGCGAGCGCAGAGCTCTCCAGCGCCTGGCGCGAGAGCGCTGGTGACGGCCTGGGGCGCGCCGCCTACCCCATCGCCCCGGCCCGCGACGGCGACGCCCTGTTCGCCGCCGACTATCGCGGCGAGCTGTTCGCCTTCGACGCCGATGACGGCGACACCCGCTGGGAAGTCGACCTCGAGGTGCCGGTCTCCAGCGCGCTGACCACGGTGGCCGGGGACCTCTACCTGGGCACCCGCAACGGCGAGGTGCTGGCGGTGAGCCAGCGCGATGGCAGCGTGCGCTGGCGCGCCCGCGTGCCCAGCGAGGTACTGGCCGCCCCGCAGCCCAACCAGCAGCTGCTGATCGTGCAGAGCGTCGACGGCACCATCACCGCCCTGGACCGCAGCAGCGGCGACGAGCGCTGGAGCTACCAGGCCAGCCTGCCCTCGCTGACCCTGCGCGGCACCGGTACCCCCACGACCATCGACCCGCTGACCTTCGCCGGCTTCGCCAACGGCCGCCTGGTGGCCCTGGACAACCGCAGCGGCCAGCCACTGTGGGAGCGACGCATCGCCGTGGCCCAGGGGCGCAGCGACATCGAGCGCCTGGTGGACCTCGCCGCCCAGCCGGTACTGACTCCCGATGGCCGCCTCTTCGTGACCAGCTACAACGGCCGCCTGGTGGCCCTGGAAGCGTCCCGCGGCGAGCCGCTGTGGGCCCGCGACCTCTCCAGCTACCACACGCCCATCGTGGTGGGCGACTTCCTGTTCGTGGTGGAGGAGTCGGGGCGCATCCTGGCCCTGGCCGCAGACAACGGTGAGGAGGTGTGGCGCAACACCGACCTGGAGGGCCGTCAGCCTACCTCACCGGCCTTCGCCGACGGCAAGCTGGTGTTCGGCGATTACGAAGGCTACCTGCACCTGATCGACGCGCGCAGCGGCGATATGGTCGGTCGTGAGCGAATCGACGGCTCCGGGATCGGCGTGCGCCCGGTCACCGAAGGCAACCGCATTCATGTGCTGGCCAATGACGGCACCCTCGAGACCCTGGATATCCGATGACACCCGTGATCGCCCTGGTCGGCCGGCCCAATGTGGGCAAGTCGACCCTGTTCAACCGCCTGACTCGCACCCGCGACGCCCTGGTGGCCGACTTCCCGGGCCTGACCCGGGACCGCAAGTACGGCAACGGCATGCTCGGCGGCAAGGCCTACACGGTCATCGACACCGGCGGCATCAGCGGTGACGAGGATGGCATCGATGCCGCCATGGCCGAGCAGTCGCTGGCCGCCATCGACGAGGCCGACATCGTGCTGTTCCTGGTCGACGCCCGGGCAGGTCTCAACGTCGCCGACCAGGCCATCGCCAACCACCTGCGGGTCAACCAGAAGAAGACCTGGCTCGTTGTCAACAAGACCGATGGCCTCGACGAGGACAGCGCCACCGCCGAGTTCTGGGAACTGGGCCTGGGCGAGCCGCGGCCCATCGCCGCCGCCCATGGCCGCAACGTCACCACGCTGATCGACGAGGTGCTCGCCCCCTTCCCGGAGCGCGACGAGAGCATCCCGGCGGATACCGGCACCAAGGGCATCCGCATCGGCGTCATCGGCCGCCCCAACGTGGGCAAATCGACTCTGGTCAACCGCCTGCTCGGCGAGGAGCGCGTGGTGGTCTTCGACGAGGCGGGCACCACCCGCGATGCCATCGAGATCCCCTTCGAGCGCCGCGGCAAGCCCTATGTGCTGGTGGATACCGCCGGCGTGAGGCGCCGCAAGAACGTTCACGAGATCGCCGAGAAGTTCTCGATCATCAAGACCCTGGAGGCGATCAAGGAGTGCCATGTCGCGATCATGGTGCTCGACGCCCGCTCCGGGCTGGTGGAGCAGGACCTGCACCTGCTCGACTACGTGCTGACCACCGGCCGCGCGCTGGTGCTGGCCGTAAACAAGTGGGATGGCCTGGAGAGCGAAGCCAAGGAGAAGATGCGTGCCGAGATCAAGCGCCGCCTGGGCTTCGCCGACTACGCCGACCTGCACTTCATCTCGGCGCTGCACGGCACCGGCGTGGGCGACCTCTATCCATCGCTGGAGCGCGCCTTCGCCTCGGCCAACGCCCACTGGTCCACCAACCGCCTGACCAGCATCCTGCAGGACGCGGTGGAATCCCACCAGCCACCCCTGGTTCGTGGTCGCCGCATCAAGCTGCGCATGGCCCACCAGGGCGGCAGCAACCCGCCGATCATCGTGGTCCATGGCAATCAGACCGACTCCCTGCCTGAGGCCTATCGCCGCTACCTGACCAACACCTTCCGCAAGGTGCTCAAGGTGCGTGGCACGCCGATGCGCTTCGAGTTCCGCTCCGGCAGCAACCCCTTCGATCCCATGGCCAACGCCAGCGATCGAGAGAAGGCCAAGAAACGCGAACTGGGTCGCACCAAGGAGGCGCGCAAGAGCCGCCGCTGATCCTGCTGCGCCCGGCACGGCCCACAGCGCCCGACCCGCCTCGGTATCCCCGGGGCGGCGTCGTTTCGGCTCTCCTAGCGCCCATGCAGGCGCCGACGGCCCACCCACTGGGTGGCGAACTGCCAGGCGCCACGGCCGCTGCGCCCGCCGCGTAGGGTGGCGAAACGGATCGCCTCGGCGCGGGCCTCGGCGTTCCAGTCCTCGCGGCGCCCCAGTTGCGTGACCCAGTGGCAGCACGCCTCCAGGTAGACGTCCTGGTTGAAGGGGTGGAAACCCAGCCATAGCCCGAAACGGTCGGAGAGCGAGATCTTCTCCTCCACGGCATCGCCGTGATGGAGTTCATCACCCACCAGCCGCGAGCCCTCGTTGTCGTTCATCGACTCCGGCAGCAGGTGGCGGCGGTTGGAGGTGGCGTAGAGCAGCACGTTGGGCGGCGGGCCGGTCAGGGCGCCGTCGAGCACGCTCTTCAGCGCCTTGTAGGCATCGTCTTGGCCCTCGAAGGAGAGGTCGTCGCAGTAGACGACGAAGCGCTGACCGTGGTGGCGCAGCTGCTCTACCAGCATCGGCAGGCTGGCGAGGTCGTGGCGATCCACCTGCACCAAGCGCAGCCCCTCACTGGCCAGGCTGTTGAGCAGGGCGCGGATCAGCGACGACTTGCCGCTGCCCCGAGAGCCCCACAGCAGGGCGTGGTTGGCCGGCAGGCCCTGCAGGAAGGCCCGGGTGTTGTCGACCAGCGCCAGCTTCTGGCGCTCGATGCCCAGCAGGTCATCCAGGCTCAGGGCGTCGCGCGGCGGCACCGGCAGCAGGCGCCCACCCAGGGCGTGGCGCTGCCACAGGGCGGCCACGTCCCGCGACCAGTCCACCTCCACCGGGGCCGGGGGCAGCCAGTGCTCGACGTGATCCAGCAGATGCAGCAGGCGACGCGTCAGCTCGGGATCCATGTTCCTCTCCTTCTCCATGTCGATGGCGGCGCACTCACCGCATGAGGCGCCGGGGACAGGTCGAAGAGGGGGTCCTACGCCAGGGATGGCGTCGGTAGCGCCCAGGGAGGGGTTCACAGCGCCCCCTCGAAGGCCTGTCGCCGGGTAAGCCTCATGCCATCGGGCACACCGTGTCAGTGGTTGACCTTGCAGGCGTTCAGGGTATCTTGTGGCGAACCCGGACGCCCGTCCAGCGTCTTACGTTGGCTGGATGCCACACCCCACCAAGGAGACCCGCCATGCGCTGGATCAAACCTTTCGCCATCGGTGCCCTCAGCCTCGCCCTGGCCGCCTGTACCACCTCGCCCACCGGCCGCCAGCAGCTGACCCTGGTGTCGGACGCCCAGCTCGACCAGATGGGCGCCCAGGCCTTCGAGCAATATCAACAGGAGCGCCCCACCGTGGGCGGCGCTACCCACCGCTATGTGCAGTGTGTGGCCAGTGCGCTGGTAAGCGCCCTGCCGCCCCGGCAACGAGAGTCGCAGAACTGGCAGATCCGCGTCTTCGAGGCCGAGGATGCCAACGCCTTCGCCCTGCCCGGGGGCTACATGGGGGTCAACACCGGCCTGCTGAAGGTGGCCAGGAACCAGGATCAACTGGCCGCGGTGATCGGCCACGAGATCACCCATGTGCTGGCCCGCCATGCCAACGAGCGGGTCTCCACCCAGACCGCCACCCAACTGGGACTCTCGGTGCTCTCCTCTGCCGCGGGCCTGGAGGGCGCGGGCGGCCAGCAGATCATGGGCGCCCTGGGCATGGGCGCCCAGTACGGCATCCTGATGCCCTTCTCGCGGCGCCACGAGAGCGAGGCCGATGAACTGGGCCTCTACCTGATGGCCGACGCCGGCTTCGACCCCCGGGCCAGCCTGGCGCTGTGGGAGAACATGAGCGCCCAGGGCGGGGCCCGTCCGCCGGCCTGGCTCTCAAGTCACCCCAGCCACGGCCAGCGCACCCAGGACCTGCAGGCGCGCATGAACGAGGCCCTGGGCCGCTACGAGCGTGCTCGCCAGACCGGCCGCACCCCCGACTGCCCGAGGCCGTAAGATGCTGAGACTGGGACTGCTGCTGCTGATCGCCCCCATGCTGGTGCTGATGGGGGTCTACTTCTGGGAGTACTCGAGCGTGCGCGAGTGCACGCTCTCCGGTGGCCACTGGGATTATCTGGAGGGAGTGTGCCGCGACACGCCACAGCCCTTCGTCTCCTGGCTGCAGCGCTACCCCTGGCTGGTCAACGGCGGGATGCTGCTGTCGCTGGTCGGGCTGGTGCTGTGCATGGTGGGGCTCTATACCAAGCGGCGCTGAAGGGCGCCGCCGAGATCACAGCGCCTGGCGGAGGGCCTCCAGCACCGGGGCCGTCTCGGGTCGCCTGCCCCGCCACTGGAAGAATGACTCCGCCGCCTGCTCCACCAGCATGCCGAGGCCGTCCACGGTTCGCGCGCCACGCTCGGCGGCCCAGCGCAGGAAGACGGTGGGCACGGCGCCATACATCATGTCGTGGGCGGTGGCCCCCGGGGCGAAGAGGTCATCGGGCAGCGGTGGCAGGTCACCGGCGAGACTGGCGCTGGTGCCGTTGATCACCAGGTCGAAGGGACCGGCCACGGCGTCGAAGCCGCCGCCGGCAATCTCACCCAGGTCGCTGAAGTCGGCGGCGAGCCGCGCAGCCTTCTCGGCGGTGCGGTTGGCCACGAACAGGCTTCCCGGCCCCGCGGCCAGCAGCGGCTCCAGCACCCCGCGCACCGCGCCTCCGGCGCCCAGCACCAGGATTCGTGCTCCGGCCAGCGTCACGCCGTGGCGCTCGAGGTCGCGCACCAGACCGATGCCATCGGTGGTATCGCCATATGTCAGGCCGTTACCTCCCAGGACCAGGGTGTTGACCGCCCCGGCGCGGCGGGCGCGCTCGCTGAGCGTGTCGCAGAGCCGGAAGGCCTCCTCCTTGAAGGGTACGGTGACGTTAGCGCCACGTCCGCCCTCGGCCGTAAAGCGCCGCCAGGCGCCGGTGAAGTCATCCAGTGGCGCCTCGATGGCGGTGTACTCGATGCTCTCGCCCGTCTGCTCGGCGAAGGCCGCGTGGATCAGCGGCGACTTCGAGTGGGCCACCGGATGGCCGAAGACACAGTAGCGATCGATCATGCTTCGTTCTCCTCTCGTGCTTCGCCAAGCCAGTCCCGGGGGTGCAGGTAGTGTGCATAGAGCTCCGCCTCCGGGCTCCCCTCCTCGGGCTCCCAGGCATACTCCCAGCGCGCCAGCGGCGGCATCGACATCAGGATCGACTCGGTGCGCCCGCCACTCTGCAGCCCGAACAGGGTGCCGCGGTCCCAGACCAGGTTGAACTCCACGTAACGCCCGCGTCGATAGAGCTGGAAGTCGCGCTCACGCTCGCTCCAGGGGGTGTCGACGCGGCGACTCACGATGGGCAGGTAGGCCTCGAGGAAGGCGTCGCCCACGGCGCGCTGGAAGGCGAAGCTGCGCTCGAAGCCCCAGTCGTTGAGGTCGTCGAAGAATAGCCCGCCCACGCCCCGGGTCTCGTCACGATGCTTCAGATAGAAGTAGTCGTCACACCACGCCTTGAAGCGTGGGTAGACCTCCTCGCCGAAGGGCGCACAGGCCTCCCGGGCCACCCGGTGCCAGTGCACCACATCCTCGAGCACCGGGTAGAAGGGCGTCAGGTCGAAGCCGCCCCCGAACCACCACACCGGCGCCTCGCCGGGCTTCTCGGCGATGAAGAAGCGCACGTTGCCGTGGCTCGTCGGCACATGGGGATTCTCCGGGTGCAGCACCCAGGAGACCCCCACCGCGTGGAAGTTGCGTCCGGCGAGCTCGGGGCGAGCCGCGGTCGCCGAAGGCGGCAGGCGTTCGCCATACACATGGGAGAAGTTGACCCCGCCCTTCTCGAACACCCGCCCGTTCTCGATCACCCGCGAGCGGCCGCCGCCGCCCTCCGGGCGCTGCCAGGCATCCTCGCGGAATCCGGCGCCGCCATCCGCGGCGGCCAGGGCAGCACACAGGCGCTCCTGGAGGTCGAGCAGGTAGGTCTTGACGTCATCGAGTCGCGGGTGGGCCAACGGAGCCTCCGGATGGGGTGAAGTGACGGAAAAGGGTCAGTCGCGCAGCACCCGGCCACTGACCAGGTCGCGAATGGTGCTGGGGCGCTCGAGGCCGCCGAGCTCACCCTCGACGATGGCATCGAGCCCATCGCCGAAGATGCTGCGTACCTCCTCGGCGCTCATGGCCGGCGGCTCGCTGGCCACATTCGCCGAGGTGGAGACGATGGGGCCGCCGAAGGCCTCGCACAGCCTGGCCACCAGCGGATGGGCGCTGACCCGCAGGGCCACCCGGTCATGCTCGCCATGCACCAGGGCATGGCTGCGGCCGTTGTCGGGCACCAGCCAGGTATTGGGCCCCGGCCAGCTGGCCGACAGCGGCGCCTGCAGTTCGACGGGCAGCCCCTCGAGCCAGGCGGCGAACTGCTCGATGCGCCCCGCCACCAGGATCACCCCCTTGGCGGGATCGCGACGCTTGAGGCGCAGCAGTTTCGTCACTGCTGCATCGTTGTCGGGGTCGCAGCCCAGGCCCCAGACCGCCTCGGTGGGATAGGCGATAACGCCGCCCCGGCGCAGGGCGGCGACGGCATGGTCGATCTGGCTGGCCTGGCTCATTGGATAGCTCCCCCTGGCTCGGTGCGGCGAAACAGCGCAGGATTCTATCACGGCGCCGAGAGGCGCACCCAGCCGCCGGCGACCCGCGCCGCCTGGCCCTCCAGCTCCAGCGCCAGCAGACGCCGCTGGCACTCGGCGATGTCGAGTCCGGTCAGCCCTACCAGCGCGTCCGCGGGGGTCGGGCTGCCGCTCAACCAGCGCAGCAGCGGGTCATCATTCCGGCCCGAAGCCTCGCCGCGGGGCGCGACGGGCATCGCCGGGGCCTGCCACTGGGTGAGCTCGGCGAGGATGTCATCGACCCCGCGCACCAGCACGGCACCCTCGCGGATCAACCGCAGGCAACCCCGCACCTGGGGGTTATGCAGCGAGCCGGGCAGGGCGAACACCTCGCGCCCCTGCTCCCCGGCCAGCCGCGCGCTGACCAGGGAGCCGCTCTGTTCTGCCGCCTCTACCACCAGCACCCCGCAGCTGAGCCCGGTGACGATACGGTTGCGCCGCGGGAAGAAGCCGGCCCGGGCCGGGGTGCCGGGCGGGTGCTCGGAGAGCAGCAGGCCACCCGGTTCACGCAAGCGGGCGTGCAGGCGATGGTGGCGCGGCGGATAGACCACATCGACACCGCAGCCGAGCACCGCCACGCTGGTCCCGCCGGCGTCCAGGGCCGCCTGCTGGGCGGCGGCATCGATGCCCAGCGCCATGCCGCTGACCACGCACCAGCCCCGCTCGGCGAGTTCGCGGGCGAAGGCGGCGGCGTTGGTCAGTCCCTCGCGGGTGGCGCGACGCGACCCCACCATGGCCAGCTTGGGGGGCGCCAGGGCGGCGAGGTCACCCCAGGCCCACAGCAGCGGCGGTGGATCGGGAGTCTCGGAGAGTAGCTCGGGCCAGGCGGGATGCCCGGCATGCAGCAGGTGGCGGTCGGCGGAACCCTCGACCCAGGCGAGGGCCGCCTCTACCGCCGGGGAAAGCGGGCTGCGAGCGGGGTGATCGAGCCAAAGCCGCAGCGCGGTAGCGGCCTCCCGCGGCAGCACCGCCAGCCAGCCGCCGGGCCATTCGGGTCGGCGGGCGGCC
>NZ_JAJSPA010000054.1:0-16900 GCF_021282295.1 Halomonas sp. G15
CGACGCCGACACGGGTAATGTTCATGACGAGTTCTCCTCACCCTCAGGCTGGTTGGTGTTCCCGCCCACCAGTGTGGCGCAATGACGCCGATATAGGGTGGGGAGGACTCCATCCCATTGCTACCGATGCCATCCCTGGCATAGGACCCCCTCCAGACCTGTCCCCGGCGCCTCTCGCTTCGGGAAGCGGCAGTTCAAAGATGTTCGCCAGAATGCCGCGCATCCGGACGAGTGATATGACTCAGCGCCCCGGCGCCGGATGATGCTCCGCCCAGTGTCGGGCGATATCCACGCGGCGCGCCACCCAGACCCGGTCGTGGGCCTCGATATGGTCGAGGAAGCGCTGCAGGGCGCGGAAGCGGCCGGGGCGCCCCAGCAGGCGGCAGTGCATGCCGATGGAGAGCATCTTGGGCGACTCCTCTCCTTCCTCGTAGAGCACGTCGAAGGCGTCGCGCAGGTAGGTGAAGAAGTGGTCGGCGGTGTTGAAGCCCTGGGGCGCGGCAAAGCGCATGTCGTTGGTGTCCAGGGTGTAGGGCACCACCAGGTGGTCGTGCTCGACACCCTGGCTGTCCTTCTCGCGGGTCCAGAACGGCAGGTCGTCGCCGTAGTAGTCGCTGTCGTAGAGGAAGCCGCCCTCGTCGAGTACCAGACGACGGGTGTTGGGGCTATCGCGGCCGGTGTACCAGCCCAGCGGCTTCTGCCCGTAGAGGCGCTGGAATATCGCCATCGCCTTCTGCAGATGCTCGCGCTCGACGTGCTCGGGCACCTCCTGGTAGTGGATCCAGCGATAGCCGTGGCAGGCGATTTCATGGCCCAGCTCCTTGAAGGCGTGGGCCACCTCGGGATGGCGCTCCAGCGCCATGGCCACGCCGAACACGGTGAGCGGCAGGCCGCGGCGCTCGAACTCGCGCAGGATGCGCCATACCCCCGCCCGGGACCCGTACTCGTAGATCGACTCCATGCTCAGGTGGCGATCCGGGTAGCTGGCCGCGCCGATGATCTCGGAGAGGAACTGCTCGGAGCCCTCATCCCCATGGAGCACGCAGTTCTCGCCGCCCTCCTCGTAGTTGAGCACGAACTGCACGGCGATCCGGGCGTTGCCGGGCCAGTTGGCGTGGGGCGGGGTGCGACCGTAGCCGATCAGGTCACGGGGATAGGAGGAAGCGCTCATTCCATCACCTTGTTGTTACTGGGATGACGACACTGACACCAATGCCAAGCCATTTTTGTATACAGAAAGAAATGTACTCCTGCCGCTTCGGCGGCGCAAGCCCGCCGCTGCCCACGGGTGTCAAACGTGGAAGATACGATGCAGGTCCGGTGTCTCCTGCTCCTCCTCGACAATCGCCAGGGTGGCCTCCACGGCGCGCAGGTGCTCGTCCATACGCTCGGCGGCCTCCTCGCCCCTGCCCTTCTCCAGCAGCGCGATCAGCGCATCGTGGTCATGGGTCTCGCACCCCAGGTGGCCAGGCATCCCGTAGACCGCCAGGATCAGCGAGGAGCGGAAGCAGAGTCGCTCGACGAAGTCGGCCAGGGTGGCATTGCCGGCCAGGCGTGCCAGGCGGGTGTGGAAGTCCGCCGAATGGCGGATCGCCGCGCTGTGATCGTCCTCTCTCAGCGCCTGCTGCTCGCGGGCGGAGAGCTCTCGCAGCGACTGGGCACCCTGCGCATCGATACGCCTTGCCACCTCGGGCATCAGCCCGCACTCGACCATCTGGCGGGCATCGAAGACTTCCCGGGCTTCCTCGGCGGTGGGCCGGGTGACGCTGGCGCCACGCCGTGGGGTAAGGGTGACCAGCTGCTCCAGCGCCAGGCGCTGGAGGATCTTGCGGATGCCGGTGCGGCTGACCCCGAACACCTCCGCCAGGGCATCCTCGCGCAGGCGTGCGCCGGGCTTGAGGCGATGCTCGATGATGGCGTCGCTGATCGCCCGGTGGATCGCCTCGTGGCGCTCGGCGCCGTCGCCGTTCTTGCCGCGGCGGCTGGGGACCTCCTGACGCTGGTTCATGTGGCTGGCTCCCTGTGGTTGGCTGTCCTCATTGTATACGCGACGCCCGTGAAATCATGCCCCCGACCCGAGACAAGGCCCGAAACAAGAGGACCCGCCACGTAGGCGGGTCAAGGGAGTCATCATGCAAGAGACTCAGGGATCATTCCGACCAGGCGGCGATGGCCTCTCGCTCCTCGTCGGTCATGCCGGTCATGTTGCCCAGCGGCATATAGCCGCTGGCCACCACCTCACGAATCTTGTCTCGCTGCTGCAGGATCTGCTCATGGGTATCGTAGGCAAGCCCTGCGGGGGGGGCATTGAAGCCAGGTTGACTAGGTTCGCTGGCGTGGCAGGCCACACATCGAGTCTCGATGATCGGCTGCACCTCGGCCATGCCCACGGAAACCGATGCCTGGGCCTGGCCGGCGTTGCCACCGACGCTCGGCATGGCGACCCAGAAGGCCACGGCGATCAGGGCGGTGCCGGCCACCGGGTAGGCGGGTTGTATCTTGCCGGCGTGCATCAGCACGAAGAACTGACGGATCAGGGCGCCACCGAAGATGAACAGCGACATGATCACCCAGGCGTAGTCATGGGAGTAGGCGAACGAGTAGTGGTTGCTGATCATCAGCAGCACCACCGGCAGGGTGAAGTAGGTGTTGTGCACCGAGCGCTGCTTGCCGCGCTTGCCGTCCAGCGGATTGGGGGCCTCGCCCGCCTTCATCGCCTTCACCATGCGGCGCTGCCCCGGGATGATCCAGAAGAAGACGTTGGCCGACATGGCGGTGGCCATCACCGCACCGGTGAGCAGGAAGGCCGCGCGGCCTGAGAAGATCTGGGTGCTCAGGTAGGAGACCACCACCATCATCACCGCCACCGCGATGCTGAGCACGCCATCACGGGTCATGTTGGGGCTGATGCGCTTGCACAGCTCGTTGTAGACCACCCAGCCGCCGAGCAGGAACAGCAGCGCCACCACGTTGGCCTGCCAGCCGCTCATGTTGGCGGCCCACGCCCAGCTGGCATTGGGGTTGACCAGGTAGAAGCTGGGGTTGGCCATGTAGAGCAGGATGAACAGCGCAAAGCCCGACAGCCAGGTGGTGTAGGCCTTCCAGAACGACCAGTGCAGGTCCTCGGGCAGCTTGGCCGGGGCTGTGGCGTACTTCTGGTTGTGGTAGAAGCCGCCGCCGTGCACCGCCCACATCTCGCCGAACACGCCCTTGTCGCGGTCCTCGGCGGCCTTGGGCGTGCGCAGGCCGTTGTCCAGCATCACAAAGTAGATGGATTCACCGATCCAGGCGATGGCCGCGATGACGTGCAGCCAGCGCAGCATGAAGTTTCCGAAATCCAGCAGATAGGCTTGCATAGGGGGGCCTCGTCTAGCGTCTTGTTATGGGCATCTCGGCGGGGGAAGCCCCTCAGCTTCCGCGGTAGGTGGAGTAGCCATAGGGCGAGAGCAGCAGCGGCACATGGTAGTGCGCGCCGGCATCGGCCACGCCGAAGCGCAGCGGGATCACGTCCAGGAAACGCGGCTCCTCGGCCTCGACACCCTGGGCACGCAGGTAGTCCCCGGCATGGAAGACCAGCTCGTACTGGCCGGCAGCGAACGCCTCGCCCTCGAGGATCGGCGCGTCACAGCGCCCGTCATCGTTGGTTACCACCTCCTTCAGGCGGGTGCGCTGCTCGCCCTCCAGGCGATAGACCTCGATGCGGATGCCCTCTCCCGGGCGACCCTGAGCAGTGTCGAGTACGTGGGTGGTCAGGCGTCCCATGGTGGTGCTCCTCGTGTCGTGTTGTGGATTGTCGTGATGGAACCGGGTTTCGCTTGTCGGTGCAGGTGCCCGAGGCTACCCTCACTCTGTGAAAACAGTTTTAGACATTTTTGCGGTACATTTCAAAACATTTTTTGTATACATTTATTCGAAGCATTCGCCAGAACTACCCGACCACCCCCTGAAGGAGCATGAGCATGAGCGACAGAACCCTGAGCCCGCGACCCAGCCAGCTGGACAAGGCCGCCTTCGTGGCCGCCTACGGCGAGATCTATGAGCACTCCCCCTGGGTCGCCGAACTGACCTGGGAGAAGGCTCTCACGACGGCACAGGACACTCCCGAGGGACTCGCCGAAGCGATGGGCGAGGTACTCGCTTCCGCCCCCGCCGAGCGCCAGCTGGAGGTGATCCGTGCCCACCCGGACCTGGCCGGCAAGGCAGCGGTGGCCGGCGAGCTCACCGACGACTCCACCCGCGAGCAGGCCGGCGCCGGCCTCGACCAGTGCTCCCCGGAGGAGATGGCCCGCTTCGAACGGCTCAACGCCGCCTACAAGGCGAAGTTCGGCTTCCCCTTCGTGATGGCGGTGAAGGGCAGCGACCGCTACGCCATCCTCGACGCCTTCGAGACACGCCTGGAGAACGACCCCGCCGAGGAGCGCCGCACGGCGGTGGAGCAGATCAACCGAATCGCCCGCTTTCGCCTGGAGGCCAGGGCCGACGCCGGGAAGTGACATCAACAGGGGGGCACACCTGCCCCCATATCCCATGAGCGGGGCGCCGGAGAACCGGCGCCCCGCTTGTCGTTGGAGTCATGAAAGCTGGCGTCGTCCGCCGGGGACCGGCTGGGCATCCGGGGCCTGGCCCGCGGCCTCGGCGTCGGCACGGGCGATCTCATCGCGCTCGCGTCGTTCGTCGGCCAGGGAGCGATGCGGCAGCACCAGGTTGAGCACGAAGGAGGTGATCGCCGCCACCACGATGGGCGCGCCGCCGATGACGTTTTGCAGCATCTCGGGGAACTGCGCGATGGCCGATGGCACCTGGGAGATGCCCAGCGCCAGGGCCAGGGAGAGGCCGACGATGGTCACGTTGCGGGCCGAGAGCTCGTCCTTGATGAGCAGCTGGATGCCGGTCATGGTGATCATCCCGAACACCGTGATGGTGGCACCGCCCAGCACCGGGTAGGGAATGGTGGTCATGATGGCGCTGAACTTGGGACTCAGCCCGGCCAGCACCATGAACACACCGGCGATGGCCAGCACCGAGCGGCTGATCACCTTGGTCATGGCCACGATGCCCACGTTCTGGCTGAAGGTGGAGGTGGGCAGCGCCGCGAACAGCGCGCTCACCGCGGTAGTCAGGCCGTTGCCGAGCAGGCCACCGGTGAGCTCGCGGGTCTTCAGCTCACGATTCATGCCCGCCACGCTGGTGGCGGAGAGGTCGCCGATGGTCTGCACCGAGTTGATCACGCAGATCACCACCATGGAGACGATCGCCGCGGAGTGGAACTCCAGCTCGAAAGGCATAAACCGCGGCACCGCCAGCCAGCTCGCCTCGGCCACCGAACTGAAGTCGACCATACCCATCGGCAGGGCCACCGCGTAGCCGACCAGGATACCGACGATGATCGCCGAGAGGCGCACCACGCCGCGCCCGAACTGGGAGGCGCCGAGTACTGCCAGCAGGGTGATGATACCCACCATCCAGTTGGCCAGGTCGCCGAAGCCCTCGGCATTGACGTTGCCACTACCCGCCATGTAGCGGATGGCGATGTCGTAGAGCGAGAGGCCGATCACCAGCACCACGGTGCCCGCCACGATGGGCGGAAAGAGGTGGCGGATATATTGGATGAAGTAGCCGACCACCATCATGGTGATGCCTCCGATCAGCTGGGCACCGAGGATCCCCTCGATGCCGAACTGCCCGCCCACGGCGATCAGAGTCGGCACATAGGCGAAGCCGACGCCGAAGATGGCCGGCAGGCGCGCGCCAAACTTCCAGACACCATAGAGGTGGAACAGGGTGCACACGCCCGAGGCGAGCACCGCCACCTGGATCAGCAGCAGCTTCTCCTGGGGCGTCGAGCCGACCACACCGGCGATGATGATGGGGGGCGTGATCACGCCGGCGATCATCGCCAGCACGTGCTGCAACGAGATGGGCAGGGCCTTGTAGACCGGCGGCCGCCCGTCGAAATCGAACAGCGAGGTGTTGCGAGTCTTGTTTTTCATGATGGGGCTATCCGGGGGCTGTTATTGTCCGTCGTCCATGGATACCGCATGTCGACATCGATGACCATTAATCTGTCGTCGATTAAATATAAAGTTGTATACATCAATGTCGTCTGACAGCGTTCAGAAGTGCCACTCGAGCTGCAGGGTCGGCGCGTCGGTGTCCACGCCGGGCTTGCCGTGGTTACCGAACTTGTTGCGCCAGTACTCGTAGCCGACACCGGCCCACAACTGGTTCTCCCCGCCCCAGGCCAGCTGGCCCACATCGAGCATCAGCGAGGTGCGCATCAGCTGCTCGGGCTCGGTGTCGATGCCCTGATAGTCCTCGCCCTTCTCGCCGTTGTAGTTGTAGAACCCCTGGAACTTGAGCGCCGCGGCGCCGACCTCAAAGGGCAGCCCCCAGGCCAGGTTGAGCTGGTAGTAGGGGTCGAACTCGATCTCGTTGACGTCGCAGAAGCCCGCCCCGCAGTGGTTCCACTCGTGAGCATAGAAGAGGCTGAGGTCGACGAAGCCCTGGGGTACGTCGAACTTGAGCGTGGGCCCCGCCACCAGCAGGCGCTTACGGGGCGCGAACGCGGTGTTCTTGGTGTTGAGGTCGAAGCCGCCGGTCAGCGCCACCTCCTTGACCGGTCCGAACGCCATCGGCTCGCCGGTCAGCTTGCCGAGGTGCAACTGGTGACGGTAGGTCAGGTAGGCCTCGGTGGCGCCGGTATCTCCGCCGCTGGCCGGGTCGGCGCTGTCCGACTGCAGCAGGTCCAGGTTGAGGAAGTTCTGGCCCAGCGAGTAGCCGCTCACATGGGTGAACTGCAACACGTGCTTTTCGACATCCCGTGAATTACCGGGCTCGGTGAACTGGGTGCCGTAGCGGTAGCCGAGGAAGGTGTCGCTCCAGGTCGCCGCCTGGGCGCTGCCGGTGACCAGGCCGCCGAGCAGCAGGACGGCGCCAAGGCACCGCTTGGGGGTGGGCTCTTGCATGGAAGAGATCTCCGCTTGTTGTGTTTATTGGATACAAGCGAGCGGACTCGCTGTGTACACAATAGCCCAACAAAACGGATTCGGAAAACCCTTCCATTTTCTTTATCCACTCGACAGGCGGCTCACACCGCCCCGCGAGGCGTCGATCGCCGAGGCGTCGAGAAGAAACGCTCGCTCTTCTAGACTGACGGGAGGAAGGCCCGAAGGAGGTTCCCATGTTCCGCAACCGTCATGACGCGGCCGAACGCCTGGCCGAACGCCTCGGCCACCTCAAGGGAGAACACCCGCTGGTGCTGGCCATTCCCCGCGGCGGGGTACCCATGGGCCGGATCATCGCCGACACCCTCGGGGGCGAGCTGGATGTGGTGCTGGTGCGAAAGGTCGGTGCCCCCGGCAACCCGGAGTACGCCATCGGCGCGGTAAGCGAGGATGGCAGCGTGCACCTGGAGGAGGCGGCACGCGGCTGCCGGGAGGCGTGGCTGGCCGGGGAGGTCGAGCGTCAGCGGGAACTGATCGCCGAGCGCCGCCGACGCTACACCCCGGTGCGCTCACCGGTCGACCCGGCCGGGCGCATCGTGGTGGTGGTGGACGACGGCAGCGCCACCGGGGCGACCATGGCCGCGGCACTGGCCACATTGCGCCAGCGCGGGCCCGCACGCCTGGTCGCCGCGCTGGGGGTGGCCCCATCGGACACCCTGGCACGCCTGGAGACGCTGGCCGACGAGGTAGTGTGCGGCGAGGTGCCCGAGCGCTTCGGTTCCGTGGGCCGGTTCTTCGCCGACTTCGATCAGGTCAGCGACGACGAGGTAGTCGCGCTACTCGCGTCCGGCCACGGCGGTCACCCGTCCCGCTAGCGCCCCACCGGTGCCACAACGACAGCGGGCCACCCCGAGGGGCGGCCCGCTATCACAGCCTAAGAGGATGCGGCTTACTTGCTGCCGACGGCCTTCAGGCTCTCCTCGACCAGCTTCTGACCCTTCTGCAGGTAGTCCTGATTGAGGGTGGAGAGCTTCTCGACGTCGGCCTTGACGTGGTCACCGAGGTCCTGGGCGGCCTTCTGCTGGCCTTCAAAGGCCTGCTTGAAGCCATCGGCATCGCGAACCGCGATCCAGGTGCGGGCCTGGGCCAGGCTCAGATCGCTGTAGCGACGCGCGGCGTCGAGCTGCGCACCGACGAGCTTCTCGGTGTACTCGAGGGCCAGCGAGCCATAGGCACGGGCCGGCTCGACGAAGAGCCCTTCAAACTGTTCGGTCGCTTTCTGCTGGGTAGCCTTGGTGGTCATGGAACACCTCCGTCTCTGGGGCCGAACAGGACGAAATGCCCTGTGTTGCAATGCAACATAGCAGGCACTTTTGTGCATTGCAACATCGTTTTTGCCGGCCAGCCCCTCAGCGGTAGGCCCCCTCCACGTCGGTGATGCGCATCGCCTTGCGCCCCAGACCACCATAGAGGTCCAACATGCGCTCTAGCCAGGCGTGGACCGGGTCGACGTTGGAGACCAGGTCGGCGCTGGAGACGCAGCGGGCCCACATGAAGCAGCCGAAGACCAGGTAGTCGGCACCGGCCGGGGCGTCACCGTCCAGGAACGCCGCCTCCTTGAGCCGGCCGCGCAGCGGCTCGAGGCCGGCATCCAGCTGGGAGAGCCCCTTAGACGGCGAGTGGAACTCCTCCAGGGTGCGGCCGAAGCGCTTCTCCCTGCTCTCGCGGAAATAGACCCGGTCGTCGGGATGGATGGCGTTGAACAGGTCCATGATGATGGTGCGCATGATGGCCGGCTGCAGGGTGCGCTCGGCATAGTGGCGCAGGAAGCGCGCGCGCCCCTCGGCCAGGTCGTCGCCCAGCAGTGGCGCCTCGGGGTAGGCACGATCCAGGTAGCGCAGGATCTCGTAGCTGTCGGTGACCACCGTCTCGCCGTCCACCAGCACCGGCACCTTGTCATGGTCCGCAAAGGCCAGTGCCGCCTTGTCGGTGAAACGCCAGGGGCGGGTCTCCACCTCCAGCCCCTTGTGGGCCAGGGCGTAGCGCACGCGCCAGCAGTAGGGCGAGAAGCGCAGCCCCTCGTCGACGCCACACAGGTCATAGAGCACTCGTGTCATGCCATCTCCTCGTTCGCGTAACCGTCAGGGTGATACCGATGCAGTCTGGCAGCGATTGCCATGGCCGCCAATAGCGGTCACCGTTTGTCCATTAGTCTAACAATTATCATCGCGCGCCCCCCTCTGTCCCGCCGACACCACGACTTTTCTCCTGATCTGACAAATGGTTAGGATTTATATCAGCACTCCCGCCAGCTCATCACAATTTGGTCATACCAATTTCCCAACTATGGAAAGCACACCGATCAGGCCTTAAGGTCCCGCTGACCAACTCACCCGGCCGGCTCACCGCCGGTTGGACACCACACTGACAGCTGATCGAGGTAACCTGCCCCATGAATGACACCCTCCTTGCACTGCTGGCCTTCGTGCCCCTGGTGCTGGCCGGTGTGCTGCTGATCGGTCTGCGCATGGCAGCCAGGACTGCCATGCCGATCGTGTTCGTGGTCACCGCCATCATTGGCCTGTTCGCCTGGGAGATGAGCGCCACCCGCGTCATGGCCTCGACCCTCCAGGGCCTGATCCTCACCGTCTCGATCCTGTGGATCATCTTCGGCGCCATCCTGCTGCTCAATACCCTCAAGCACTCCGGCGGCATCAAGGCGATACGCAACGGCTTCTCCGGCATCAGCCCGGACCGCCGCGTGCAGGCCATCATCGTTGCCTGGCTGTTCGGCTGCTTCATCGAGGGCGCCTCGGGCTTCGGCACCCCCGCCGCCGTCGCCGCCCCGCTGATGGTGGCGCTGGGCTTCCCCGCGCTCGCCGCCGTGGTGGTGGGCATGATGATCCAGTCCACCCCGGTCTCCTTCGGTGCGGTCGGCACGCCCATCGTGGTAGGTGTCACCGGCGGTCTCGACCGCGCCGGCATCACCGAGACCCTGGAGGCCGGCGGCGCGAGCTGGATGGAGTACTTCCGCCTGATCGCCGGTGAGGTTGCCGTCATCCACGGCATCGTCGGCATCCTGATGCCGCTGATCATGGTGGTGATCATGGTGCGTTTCTTCGGCGCCAACCGCTCCTGGAAGGAGGGTCTCTCCATCGCCCCCTTCGCGATCTTCGCCGGCATCAGCTTCGTGGTGCCCTACATGCTGGCCGGCGTGCTGCTGGGGCCGGAGTTCCCGTCGATGATCGGCGCCATGGTCGGCCTGGCCATCGTCGTCCCGGCGGCCCGCCGCGGCTTCCTGATTCCCAAGGACAGCTGGGACTTCCCCGAGTCCTCTTCCTGGCCCGACCAGTGGATCGGCAAGCTCGAGATCAAGCTGGACGACGTCACCGGCAAGGCACCGATCTCCACCCTGATGGGCTGGGTCCCCTACGTGCTGCTGGCGGTGATCCTGGTCGCCTCGCGCACCATCGAGCCGTTCAAGAATGCGCTGACCTCCTTCGCCTTCGGCTGGAGCGACATCCTGGGTGAAGCCGGCATCTCCGGCAGCATCCAGCCGCTCTACCTGCCCGGCGGTATCCTGCTGATGGTGGTACTGCTCACCGCCCTGCTCCACCGCATGCGCCTGGGTGAGCTCAAGGCGGCCTTCGGCGAGTCCACCCGCACCATCTTCGGCGCCGGCTTCGTGCTGATCTTCACCATTCCCATGGTGCGGATCCTGATCAACTCCGGCGTCAATGCCGCCGACCTGGTCTCCATGCCGGTGGCCATGGCACAGCTGGTGGCCGACAGCGTGGGCGGTGTCTATCCGTTCTTCGCCCCGGCCGTGGGTGCCCTGGGGGCCTTCATCGCAGGCTCCAACACCGTCTCCAACCTGATGCTGTCCGACTTCCAGTTCAATGTCGCCCAGCAGCTCGGCCTCTCTACCGCCTTCATGGTGGCGCTGCAGGCCGTGGGGGCCGCGGCGGGCAACATGATCGCCATCCACAACGTGGTGGCAGCCTCGGCCACCGTGGGCCTGCTCGGTCGCGAGGGCGAGACCATCCGCAAGACGATCCTGCCGACGATCTACTACCTCGTCGCCACCGGGATCATCGCGCTGGTGGCCTTCTATGTGCTGGGCATCAGCGACCCGCTGCTCGGCCTCGGCTGATCGGGACACGCCCGTTGCGAAACACATCGCCCCCGGCATGGCCGGGGGCGCTTGCGTTTCTGCGGCGCCAGGCTCGGTCGCCGGACTACTCCCACCCCTCCAGCCGCATCGCCGAGCGCTCCAGGCGTTCATCCTCGGCCTCGATCTCGCGCAGCGCCTCGCCGAGGCCGTTGAGGTGCTCCAGCGCTACGCGCTGGGCCAGCTGCGGCTTGCCCTTGACCACGGCGTCGTGAAGCCTGGCGTGCTGGCGATTGATCATCTCCCGGGGCTCCGGGCGGTGGTAGAGGTTCTTCACCGAGGCGAACACCGAGCTCAGCAGCAGGTCGGTGAGGCTCTGCAGGGTATGCACCAGCACCGGGTTGTGGGAGGCCTGGGAGATAGCCAGGTGGAAGGCGTGGTCGAGGCGCGCCAGGCGCTCGACGTCGATGGGGTCGGCGCTTGCCACGTAGTCGGCCATCTCGCGATAGCGCCGCGTGATCAGCACCCGGTCCGCCGGATTGCCGCGGCTGGCGGCCAGCCGCGCCGACTCGCCCTCGAGCAGGGCACGCACCTCGAGCAGATCGAACAGGGTGCGCGGGTGGTCACGGAAGAGGTGCATCAACGGGCTCTGCTCCCGGGCCGGCAGCAGCGAGGCCACCGTGGAGCCTCTTCCCTGCCGGGTCTCGATGATGCCCTTGCTGCGCAGGATGCGCAGGCCCTCGCGCAACGAGGCGCGCGATACCCCCAGCCGTTCGCACAGCCGCCGCTCCGAGGGCAGCAGCTGCCCGGTGCGAAAGATACCGTCCAGTATCAGCCGCTCGAGGCGAGCGGCGACCCCTTCCGGGGTACGCTGGCCGCTGAAGGATTCATCGGGGGTCGACAACATGGGCACCTCCATCTGGCTGGCCGCCGATATCATGGGCCCGGCCGCCATGGCGAGGACGGCGGCGGACGGTTAGGCTGGGAGTGTACATTGGAAAAGCCTTCCATATAGCAGGTACACCAGTAGACCAATGGCTGGTCTGACCAGTGCACCACAGGCTGGACAGTACCACCAGCGTTGCCACGATAATGTAACAAGTGATGAGTGCCGAGAGACGCGCCACGGACGCGAGAGCCGCCATCCCGGCCATTCCGCCCTGACGAGACGCATGGGGAGCCACGATGAACACCCAGTACGACGCCCGGCTCGACGGCGAGCCACCCCGCATTGCCCAGGCCGAGGTCCTCGCCGACCTGCGCCAGGCACTGCCCGGCATGACCCTGCTGCATCGCGAGGAGGACCTGCGCCCCTTCGAGTGCGACGGACTCTCCGCCTATCGCGCCCTGCCGATGCTGGTCGCGCTACCCGAGACCCTCGAGCAGGTCGAGACCCTGCTCAAGCGCTGCCACGCCCTGGGCGTGCCGGTGGTCACCCGCGGCGCCGGCACCGGCCTCTCCGGTGGCGCCATGCCGCTGGAGCACGGCGTGCTGCTGGTGCTGTCGCGCTTCAACCGCATACTCGAGATCGACCCCGACGCGCGCACCGCCCGGGTCCAGCCCGGCGTGCGCAACCTGGCGATCTCCGAGGCGGCCGCCCCCCACGGGCTCTACTACGCCCCGGACCCCTCCTCCCAGATCGCCTGCTCCATCGGCGGCAACGTCGCCGAGAACGCCGGCGGGGTGCACTGCCTCAAGTACGGCCTCACCGTGCATAACGTCATCAAGGTCGAGGTGCTGACCATCGAGGGCGAGCACATGACCCTGGGAGCGGACGCCCTGGACGCCCCGGGTTTCGACCTGCTGGCGCTGTTCAACGGCTCCGAGGGGATGCTCGGGGTGGTCACCGAGATCACCGTCAAGCTGCTGCCCAAGCCCGAGACCGCCAAGGTGCTGATGGCCAGCTTCGATGATATCGAGAAGGCCGGCGACGCCGTGGGTGCCATCATCGCCGCCGGCATCATCCCCGGGGGCCTGGAGATGATGGACAATCTGGCGATCCGTGCCGCCGAGGACTTCATCGGCGCCGGTTACCCGGTAGAGGCTGAGGCGATCCTGCTCTGCGAGCTGGACGGCGTGGAGGCCGACGTCGACGACGACTGCGCCACCGTGCGCCGCGTGCTGGAGCAGGCCGGCGCCACCGACATCCAGCAGGCCCGCGACGAGGCCGAGCGAGCGCTGTTCTGGGCCGGGCGCAAGAACGCCTTCCCGGCGGTGGGCCGCATGTCTCCGGACTACTACTGCATGGATGGCACCATCCCTCGCCGCGAGCTGGCCCGGGTGCTCAAGGGCATCGGCGACCTCGGCGAGGAGTACGGCCTGCGCGTCGCCAACGTCTTCCATGCCGGCGACGGCAACATGCACCCCCTGATCCTCTTCGATGCCAACCAGCCCGGCGAATTCGAGCGCGCCGAGGAACTGGGCAGCCGCATCCTCGAGTTGTGCGTGGAGGTGGGTGGCACCATCACCGGGGAGCACGGGGTGGGCCGCGAGAAGATCCACCAGATGTGCGTTCAGTTCAGCCCCGGCGAGCTGGTCACCTTCCGCGCCGCCAAGGCGGCCTTCGACCCGGATGGCCTGCTCAACCCCGGCAAGAACATTCCCACGCCGGCGCGCTGCTCCGAGTTCCGCCTGACCAAGAGTGCCGGTGACGCCCCCGCCCCGACCCGGGCCCCCGAGAGCCAAGGCTGAGAGAGTTCGACGACATGGTGACCACACCCGATATTCCGAGCCGCGACGTTGTGAACCACGATGCCAGCGAGGCGCTGGCCGATCGCATCCGCCGCGCCGAGGCCGAGGGCACCCCGCTGCGCCTCGTCGGCGGCGACACCAAGGCCTTCTATGGTCGCAAGGTTCAGGGCCGCACCGGCGAGGCCGAGACCCTCTCCACCCGCGAGCACCGCGGCATCACCGAGTACGACCCGGTGGAGCTGATCGTCTCGGTGCGCGCCGGCACCCCGCTGCGTGAACTGGAGGCCGCCCTGGCGGCCAACGGGCAGATGCTGCCCTGCGAGCCTCCCCACTTCGGCGACGACGCCACGGTGGGCGGCATGATCGCCACCGGCCTCTCCGGCCCGCGCCGGCCCTGGGCCGGCAGCGTGCGCGACTTCGTGCTGGGTACCCGCATCATCATGCGCCAGGGCAGCGAGCAGCGCTTCGGCGGCCAGGTGATGAAGAACGTCGCCGGCTACGACCTCTCGCGCCTGATGGTGGGCGCCCAGGGCACCCTGGGGCTGATCACCGAGGTCTCCATGAAGGTGCTGCCGCTGCCCGGCGCCAGCCGCAGCCTGCACCTCGACATGCCGCTGGCCGATGCCCTGGACAAGCTCGCCGAATGGGGCCGCCAGCCGCTGCCGATCACCGCTGCCGCCTGGCTTGAAGGAGCCCTGCACCTGCGCCTGGAGGGCGGCCCCAGCTCGGTGGCCGCCACCGCCGAGCGCCTGGGCGGCGACGAGTTGCTCGACGGATTCTGGGAGGCCCTGCGCGAGCAGCGGCTGGACTTCTTCGCCGCCGAGGACCCGCGCGCGTTGTGGCGGCTCTCGCTGCCCCACCACACCCCGGTGCTCGAGGTACCCGGCGTCACCGCCGAGACCGACGTGCTCTACGACTGGGCCGGCTGCCAGCGCTGGGTGCGCAGCGACGCCGACGCCGAGGCGATCCGTGCGGTGGCGCGCCGGGCCGGAGGCCACGCCACCTGCTGGCGAGGCGCCGGCGGCAAGGCGGTGGACGAACCCTTCACCCCGCTCGACCCGGTGGTCGAGAAGTACCACCGCAACCTCAAGACCCAGCTGGACCCCAAGGGGATCTTCAACCCGGGCCGGCTCTACGCGGCATTCTGAGACACGGGGAGACGCCACCATGCAGACGCACTTCACCGCGGAAGACCTCCAGAAGCCGCATATCCGCGAGGCAGATCGGGTGCTGCGCACCTGCGTGCACTGCGGCTTCTGCAACGCTACCTGCCCCACCTACCAGCTGCTGGGGGACGAGCGCGACGGCCCGCGCGGGCGCATCTACCTGATCAAGGAGATGCTCGAGGCCCCCGAGGGCAGCGACAAGGTGACCGAGGAGACCCGGCTCCACCTCGACCGCTGCCTCACCTGCCTCAACTGCGAGACCACCTGCCCCTCGGGGGTGGAGTACCACAAGCTGATCAATATCGGCCGCGCCGAGGTCGAGCGCCGGGTGCCGCGCAAGGCGTCGGAGCGCGCACTGCGCTATGGCCTGCGCAAGGCGCTGGTGGAGCCGAAGCGCTTCCGGGCGCTGCTCAAGCTGGGCCTCACCTTCAGGCCGCTGGTGCCGGGCGTGCTCAGGGACAAGATGCCTCCCGCCCCGGTGGATGCCGGAAAGCGCCCCGAAGGCAGGCAACATGCCCGCCAGATGCTGATCCTGGAGGGCTGCGTGCAGCCGGGGCTCTCGCCCAACACCAACGCCGCCACCGCCCGGGTGCTGGATCGCCTCGGCATCGGGCTGACTCCGGTGGCCGAGGCCGGCTGCTGCGGCGCCATCGACTTCCACCTCAACGCCCAGGACGAGGGGCGCGCCCGGGCGCGAGCCAACATCGACGCCTGGTGGCCGCAGATCGAGGCCGGCGCCGAGGCGATCGTGCAGACCGCCAGCGGCTGCGGTGCCTTCGTCAAGGAGTATGCCGAGATCCTCGCCGACGACCCCGACTACGCCGACAAGGCCGCCCGGGTGAGCGAGCTGGCGAAGGACCTGGTCGAGGTGCTCCGCGACGAGGCCCTGGACGACCTCGAGGTGAAACAGGGCCGCCGGCTAGCCTTCCACTGCCCCTGCACCCTGCAGCACGCCCAGAAGCTCGGCGGCGCCGTGGAGGGCGTGCTGACCCGGCTCGGCTTCGCGCTGACCCCGGTGGCCGACGCCCACCTCTGCTGCGGCTCGGCAGGCACCTACTCCATCACCCAGCCGGAGCTCTCGAAGCAGCTGCGCGACAACAAGCTCGACAACCTGGAGGCCGGCGGCCCAGAGGTGATCGTGACGGCCAATATCGGCTGCCAGACCCATCTCAATGGTGCCAACCGCACGACGGTGCGCCACTGGATCGAAATCGTGGACGAGGCCCTTGCCCCGGCCACTAGCGACTCGTAGCTCGAAGCTCGAAGCTCGAAGCTCGAAGCTCGAAGCTCGAAGCTCGAAGCCAATATCAACCCAGGAGACCATCATGAAGACCAAGCCAGCCCTGACCCTGACCGACGTCAACGCCATCCTCGATGCCGCCCAGAAGGAAGCCGAGGCCAACGGCTGGGGCGTAACCATCGCCGTCGCCGATGACGGCGGCCACCTGCTCGGCCTGCGCCGCCTGGACAGCGCCCCGCCCTTCAGCGCCGAGGTGGCCGCCCAGAAGGCCCGCAACGCCGCCATCGGCCGCCGCGAGACCCAGGCCTTCGAGGAGATGATCAACGGTGGGCGTACCGCCTTCGTCACCGCACCCATGCAGTCGCTGCTCGCCGGCGGCGTGCCGGTGCTGGTAGAGGGTGAGGTCGCCGGCAGCATCGGCATCTCCGGCGTCAAGCCCGACCAGGACGTGCAGATCGCCAAGGCCGGCGTCGCCGCCATCGACTGACCAACCTGCCGAGGGTTCAGCCTCTGATAACGCTAACGGCGATAGCCCTGAGAGCGCAGCTGGTCACCTTGAACAAGGATCCGCCGCATTCTGCGATTCCATTCACGGAATGAATCGTCGGAGGGTTCAACTAAGGAAACACTGCATAAATCCCGCCACAGCTGCCTGACAGCAGTCGGCGGGGTAAAATCTGGCTACCCTGTCACCACCTGACCGAGCCATCCGATGAAGCAGATCTCTTTCGCCCAGGCTGAGCACCAG
>NZ_JAJSPA010000055.1:0-16881 GCF_021282295.1 Halomonas sp. G15
GTCATGCCCACCTCTACATAAAATACACTAATTACACTATACACCTCACAGAGGTAGTATCAAGAAAAAGCCGCCTGGAGGCGGCTTCTTATCAAAAATTACACACTTTCATGTGCTATATGTAACTAGAAGTACGGGGCATGCCGCGCTTTTTGGTCATCACGTGGCCGGGCAGGGTCAGCAGGCCCACCACCCCGATCAGCTTGGGTACGATCATCACCTTCATGGCCCGCCACAGGTAGGCCCAGTCGATGTTGCCTTCGGCTGGCGGGCGGCCGCCATTCTCGGCCACCAGCTGGCGATGGCCGTTCCAGGCGATCCAGCTGGAGAAGATCAGCAGCTGGATGGCGATGATCGGCAGGAACACCAGCGGCTGGTCGAGCACCAGCAGCAGGAAGGGCAGCGACAGCACCGCCCCGCCGAACCCCAGGCTGGTGCGCACGAAGCCGCTCCACACGAAGATCAGGGCGATCGCCAGATACTGCCAGGCCGCAAGCGCTTCCATCAGTCGCGCTCCCCGGGCAGCCGCGCGGTCAGGGCGAAGACGTGGTCATCCTCGACGTCGAGGGCGCGCAGCGCTGCCGCCAGGTTGACCAGGTAGTCGCGATTGGGACCGCTGGGGCCGTGGGCGGTAGCGATCTGCGCGGCGATGGTGTCCAGCGGCGCATCGCCGAGGTAGGCGGCGTTGTCGGCGCCGGCCAGGTAGACCAGCCCCTCGGCATGGCCGCCGGCGGCATCGTCGAAGCACAGGGTGGTCACCTCGCGCAGATAGCCGTTCTTCTCGCGCACATCCAGCGGCGCCAGCACCTCGGGGGTGATGCGGTAGGCCATGCCGTGGCAGACCGCTCCGGGCTCGCGTACCAGGGTGACGACCCGACCGGGGGCCTCCGGGGTGCCGCGATGGTCGTGGGAGCCCTGCCAGAAGCGCCGCACCCAGCCGTGGATATGCGCCGGGCGGCGTTCGATATAAGGAAAGTCGGCCTTCCAGATCAGCGAGCCGTAGCCGAACAGCCAGATGGCATCGTGGCCGGCGAAGTGGTTGCGCTGGCGATTCAGTTGGGTGGTGTCGTGGCTCATGGGTAGGGTCGTGGAGATCGTTAGACGGAAAAGTGTCCATGATGCGCCGCCGCCGGCGTGATGTCGAAGTCGCCTTCAGGCGCCGGGACGTCCCCAGACCGCCTCCAGGGCCGAGAGGGCCTCGGCGATCACCGGCTCCTCCTCGCGCCCCCGGGGCCACAGGAAGCAGAGCGCGCAGGGCAGGTTGACCCCCTCGGCAAGCGCCAGGCCGCGCTCCTGGCGCTCGGTCATGGCCAGGGTGTCCCGCGCCAGGCTCAACCCCACACCGGCGCGCACCAGGTCGAGCATGCACGCTTCCTGGTCGACCCGCGCCACCCCACGCGGCGTGAGCCCCAGGGGGGCAAGTGCTCCCGCCAGCAGGCGGTGATGCACCGAGTCGGGCGGTGTGACGATCCACGGCAGGCCGGCCAGCCGGACCCAGTCCGCCCCGTCCAGGCGACTGCCCCAGCCCGCCGGGGCGATCACGCGATAGTCGAAGTGGGTCAGCTCGCGGTGGGCGATGGTGTCGGCCTGCTCACCGGGCCCCTCGCCCGGCGGCGCCAGGTAGAAGCCGACATCGAGTTCGTCGCGGCCCAGGCGTGTCAGCACGCTGCCGCTCATGCCGTGGTGCAGTTCGGTCTCCAGCTGCGGGGCGCGCTCCACCAGCCGGTGCAGGAAGGCCCCCAGGCGGATGAACTCGGGGTCGACGATGGTGCCGATGCGCAGTCGCCCGCGCAGGGTGCTGTGCAACGCCCGGGCCTGCTGCTCGAAGGCAGCCGCAGTGGCCAGCGCCTTCTCGGCGGCGGGCAGCAGCGCCTCGCCATCCTCGGTGAGGGCAAGCCCCTGGGGGCGGCGGCGAAACAGGGCCAGCCCCATCTCCTGCTGGAGCTGCTTGAGCTTGAGGCTGATTGCTGGCTGGGTCAGGTGCAAACGCTCGGCGGCGCGGGAGACGCTGCCCTCGCGGGCCACGCTGACGAAGGCGCGCAGGGTCTGGAGGTCCACCATGGGCTGCTCCGGCTCGAGTGATATCAGTAAAACTTATACTGTGCTTTTGGATTTCTCAATTGATCCCGGCCGGTGGCGCGCTAGTCTGGAAGGGTTGCATCCCCTTGATACGGGCTCCCTGTCCCATCCCCCGGGGATACCCGCACGACAAGACGAGGCGAGACATGAGCACAGTCAGCATCCAGCATTATATCAACGGCCGAATTTCAGGCGGCGAGTCCGGCCGCACCCAGCCGGTCACCAACCCCGCCACCGGCGAGGTCACCGGCCAGGTGGCCCTGGCCAGCGCCGCCGATGTCGATGGCGCGGTGGCCGCCGCCGCGGCCGCCTTTCCGGCCTGGGCCGATACCCCGCCGATCCGCCGTGCACGGGTGCTGTTCAAGTTCCTCGAGTTGCTCAACGCCAACAAGGACGCCCTGGCCGAGGCGATCACCCGGGAGCACGGCAAGGTGTTCACCGACGCCCAGGGCGAGGTGGCCCGGGGCATCGATATCGTCGAGTTCGCCTGCGGTATCCCGCAGCTACTCAAAGGCGACTACACCGAGCAGGTGAGCAGCGGCATCGACAACTGGACCATGCGCCAGCCGCTGGGCGTGGTGGCCGGCATCACCCCGTTCAACTTCCCGGCCATGGTGCCGATGTGGATGTTCCCGGTCGCCATCGCCACCGGCAACAGCTTCATCCTCAAGCCGAGCCCGCTCGACCCCAGCGCCTCGCTGATGATCGCCGACCTGCTCAAGCAGGCCGGGCTGCCGGATGGCGTGTTCAACGTGGTGCAGGGGGACAAGGAGAGCGTGGAAGCGCTGATCGACCACCCCGAGGTGCGTGCGCTCTCCTTCGTCGGCTCCACACCCATCGCCAACCTGATCTACGAGCGTGGCGCGCGCCATGGCAAGCGCGTCCAGGCCCTGGGCGGGGCCAAGAACCATATGGTGGTGATGCCCGACGCCAACTTCGACAAGGCGGTGGATGCGCTGATCGGCGCGGCCTATGGCTCCGCCGGCGAGCGCTGCATGGCGATCAGCGTGGCGGTGCTGGTGGGCGACGTGGGCGATGAGCTGGTGCCGCGCCTGGCCGAGCGAGCACGTGCACTCAAGGTGAAGGGTGGCATGCAGCTGGATGCCGAGATGGGCCCCATCGTCACTCGCCAGGCCCACGAGCGCATCACCGGTTACATCGCCAAGGGGGTGGAGGAGGGCGCCGAGTTGGTGGTCGACGGCCGCGAGTTCGACACCTCGGCTACCGGTGAAGGGTGCGCCGACGGCTTCTGGATGGGTGGCACTCTGTTCGACCACGTCACCCCGGAGATGACCATCTACCGGGAGGAGATCTTCGGTCCGGTGCTGGTCTGCGTGCGGGTGCCGGATGTGGCCACCGCCATCGAGCTGATCAACGCCCACGAGTTCGGCAACGGCGTGAGCTGCTTCACCGAGAGCGGCAGCGTGGCCCGCGAGTTCGGGCGGCGCATCCAGGTGGGCATGGTGGGTATCAATGTGCCGATCCCGGTGCCCATGGCCTGGCACGGCTTCGGCGGCTGGAAGCGCTCGCTGTTCGGCGACACCCATGCCTACGGCGAGGAGGGCGTACGCTTCTACACCAAGCAGAAGTCGATCATGCAGCGCTGGTCCGACTCCATCGATGCCGGCGCCGAGTTCGCCATGCCGACCCATAAGTAGGTCCGGCCACCCAATGCCCAGGCGAGAGGCGCCGTTTTCGCCTCTCGCCGAATGCGACGTGAGAGCACGCCATGGCGGAACAGGAATTCGACTATATCGTGGTGGGGGCCGGCACTGCCGGCTGCCTGCTGGCCAACCGCTTGAGCGCCGACCCGGCCAACCGGGTGCTGCTGATCGAGGCGGGCGGCCGCGACAACTACCACTGGATCCATATCCCGGTGGGCTACCTCTACTGCATCGACAACCCGCGTACCGACTGGCGGTTTCGCACCGAGCCGGACGACGGCCTCAACGGCCGCTCGCTGATCTACCCGCGGGGCAAGACCCTGGGCGGCTGTTCAAGCATCAATGGCATGCTCTACCTGCGCGGCCAGGCCCGCGACTATGACGGCTGGGCCGAGTTCACCGGGGAGCCCGAATGGCGCTGGGAGAACTGCCTGGCGGACTTCATGCGCCACGAGGACCATCATCGCCTGGATGAGGACGGTGATGCCGACCCCGAGCACGCCGCCTTCCATGGCCACGGTGGCGAGTGGCGGGTGGAGAAACAGCGCCTCAAGTGGCAGGTGCTCGACGACTTCGCCACCGCGGCCGTGGAGGCCGGCATCCCGCGCACGCGGGACTTCAATCGCGGCGACAACGAGGGGGTCGACTACTTCGAGGTCAACCAGCGCTCGGGCTGGCGCTGGAACACTTCCAAGGCCTTCCTGCGTGGAGCCGAGAAGCGTGACAACCTGACCCTGTGGCACTCCACCCAGGTGCTGGGGCTGGAGATCGCCGGCGAGCGCGGCGAGCCCAGGGCGAGTGGGGTGCGTGTGCTGCGCGACGGAAAGGAGTCGCTGGCTCGCGCCGGGCGCGAGGTGATCCTGGCCGCCGGGGCGATCGGCTCGCCCCAGCTGCTGCAGCTCTCGGGCATCGGCCCGGCCGGATTGCTGGCCGAGCACGAGATTCCCCTGGTAGTGGACCTGCCCGGGGTGGGCGAGAACCTGCAGGACCACCTGCAGATCCGCTCGGTCTACAA
The DNA here is from genome assembly GCF_021282295.1 of Halomonas sp. G15. NCBI lineage: Bacteria > Pseudomonadati > Pseudomonadota > Gammaproteobacteria > Oceanospirillales > Halomonadaceae > Halomonas > Halomonas sp. G15. Next base: position 4,759 of record NZ_JAJSPA010000055.1, read on the forward strand.
GGTCAAGGGGGCCAAGACGCTGAACACCATGGCCAACTCCCTGGTGGGCAAGGCGATGATTGGTCTGGAGTATCTGCTCAAGCGCTCCGGCCCCATGAGTATGGCGCCCTCCCAGCTGTGCGCCTTCACCCGCAGCAGCGACGAGTTCGCCCATCCCAACATCGAGTATCACGTGCAGCCGCTGAGTCTCCCGGCGTTCGGGCAGCCCCTGCATGACTTCCCGGCGATCACCGCCAGCGTCTGCAACCTCAACCCCACCAGCCGCGGCTCGGTGCGCATCAAGAGTGCCGACCCGCGCCAGGCGCCGGCCATCGCGCCCAACTACCTGAGCACACCCGAGGATCGCAAGGTGGCAGCGGATTCGCTGCGCGTCACCCGGCGGATCGCCTCACAGCCGGCCTTCGCCAGGTACTCCCCCGAGGAGTTCAAGCCGGGGCCCGAGTACCAGAGCGACGACGATCTGGCGCGGCTGGCCGGTGATATCGGCACCACGATCTTCCACCCCGTGGGCACGGCCAGGATGGGGCGCGACGACGATCCCATGGCGGTGGTGGATCCCCACCTGCGGGTGCGCGGCGTTACGGGGCTGCGGGTGGTGGATGCCAGCGTGATGCCCACCATCACCAGCGGCAATACCAACTCGCCGACGCTGATGATCGCCGAGAAGGCGGCGCGCTGGATCCTGGCCGGGGAGTGAACGGTGTCACTTTCCGGTCACGCGAGGCAAATAGTGTTTGACGTGCGCCCGCCGAGGGCGCATGCTGCGCGCAGTTGGTTAGCAAGTCGTAACACCCCAGGTAGGCATCGAACGCTCTAGCGCCTCGATTTTCCCGGGAACGTTTCTTGTTTTACCCACTGCAACTCGGGTATTACCCGGCAAAATCAAAACGCTATTAGAGGAATTCGATAATGGCTACCGGTACCGTCAAGTGGTTCAATGACACCAAGGGCTACGGCTTCATCTCTCCGGACGACAACGGCGACGACCTGTTCGCGCACTTCTCCGAGATCCAGGCCGACGGCTTCAAGACCCTGCAGGACGGCCAGAAGGTCTCCTTCGAGGTCACTCAGGGCAAGAAGGGCCTCCAGGCCTCCAACATCAAGCTCATCGACTGAACGTCGATCGATCATGATGTGACTGCCCTGCAGTCGATGAAAGGCTCGCCTCGGCGGGCCTTTCTGCTGTCTGGGCCCCTGGCCCCGATGGCCAGCCTCGGCGCATTGCGCTAGGGTGATGCCCTTTCCCCGCTGGAGACGAATTCCCATGAGCGAACCCGGTGAGCTGATCATCGACCCCAAGGGCAACAAGCCCGCCGACGCCTGCGTATTCATCCTCCATGGCCTGGGCGCCGATGGTCGCGACTTCGAGCCGCTGATACCGGCCCTGTCGCTGCCGGGCGATGCCAGCGTGCGCTTCATCCTGCCCCATGCGCCGCGCCTGCCGGTGACCATCAACGGCGGCATGGTGATGCCCGCCTGGTATGACATCAAGGAGATGAGCCTCGACCGTCGTGTCGACGAGGCGCAGCTGCTGGCCTCGGCCCAGCGCATCCAGGCGCTGGTACGCGAGCAGATCGGTCTCGGCATCGACAGTCGCCGCATCATCCTGGCCGGCTTCTCCCAGGGCGGTGCGGTGGCCTACCAGGCCGCACTCTCCTTCGGCCAGCCCCTGGGCGGCCTGCTGGCGCTCTCCACCTACTTCGCCACCGCCGAGAGCATCGAGCTGGCCGAGGCCAACCGCGAGCTGCCCATCGAGGTCCACCACGGCAGCTTCGACCCGGTGGTACCCGAGGCGCTGGGCAAGGCGGGCTTCGAGACGGTCAAGCGCCTGGGCTACCCGGCCCACTATCGCCAGTACCCCATGGCACATGCGGTCTGCCCCCAGCAGGTGGCGGACATCGGCCACTGGCTGGACAAGTGCCTGGGGCGCTGAGGCGCCGGTAAGGATCTCCACGGGCGTCGCCGAAGGTCGCCTCGACAGCCATGCCACCTGCGGGCAGGATATCTTCCACGATTTCCATGCCTGCAGGATCGATACCATGAGCGCTTCCCCCTATGCCAACCTCCCCGATGCCCAGGGCTACTTCGGCAGCTTCGGTGGCCAGCTGATCCCTCCCGAACTCAAGGCGGTGATGGACGAGATCGACGCCGCCTACGAGGAGATCCGCGTCCGCGATGATTTCCGGCAGGAGCTGGCCGAGCTGTTCGCGGATTACGTGGGGCGTCCCAGCCCGATCTTCCATGCCCGGCGGCTCTCCGAGAAGCTGGGCGGGGCCCAGATCCACCTCAAGCGCGAGGACCTGAACCACACCGGCGCCCACAAGATCAATCACTGCCTGGGCGAGGCACTGCTCGCCAAGTTCATGGGCAAGACCAAGGTGATCGCCGAGACCGGCGCCGGCCAGCACGGCGTTGCCCTGGCCACCGCCTGCGCGCTGGTGGGCATCCCCTGCGAGATCCATATGGGGCAGGTGGATATCGAGAAGGAGCATCCCAACGTCACCAAGATGAAGATCCTGGGAGCCACCCTGATCCCGGTGACGCGCGGCACGGCGACCCTCAAGGATGCCGTGGACAGCGCCTTCGAGGAGTATCTCAAGGATCCGCAGCACTTCATCTACGCCATCGGCTCGGTGGTGGGGCCGCACCCCTTCCCGAAGATGGTGCGTGACTTCCAGTCGATCATCGGCCGCGAGGCGCGAGAGCAGTTCCAGGCGCGGCACGGCCGCCTGCCGGACCATGTCACCGCCTGCGTGGGTGGCGGCTCGAATGCCATGGGCATGTTCACTGCCTTCCTCGAGGACGAGGGCGTGCACCTGGTGGGCGTCGAGCCCGCCGGCGAGGGCCTCGACACCCAGCGTCACTCCGCGACCCTGACTCTCGGCAAGCCCGGCGAGCTCCACGGCATGGCCTGCTACGTGCTGGAGGACGAAGAGGGCAACCCCATGCCGGTCCACTCCATCGCCTCGGGCCTCGACTACCCGGGTGTGGGGCCCCAGCACAGTTACCTGAAGGAGCTGGGGCGGGTGGACTACCAGAGCGCCAGCGACGACGAGTGTCTGGAGGCCTTCCTGACCCTCTCCCGTGTCGAGGGCATCATCCCGGCGCTGGAGAGTGCCCATGCCGTGGCCTGGGCGATGCGCGAGGCGCCGAAGCTGCCTTCCGACCAGCATATCCTGGTAAACCTCTCGGGCCGTGGCGACAAGGATGCGGACTACGTGGCCGGCCGGCTGGGACTCTAGCCATTCCCGGTGTCGGTCATCCCGTGCGATAGCCCGAGTGCGTTATCCCTTCGAGGGGTGTGCCCCGGGGCGAACTGGGGTAGGGTGACATAAGGGTCCGGAGAGGCCCGCCTACTGCACAGGGAACCTCGGAGTGAGGAGATGGCAGCATTCAGGGAGAGATGGCAACGCTGGTGGCGTGGCGGGGCGGCAGGAGAGCCAGGCCTCGACGCGTTGCTGCTCGAGCACTACCCCGGCGCCGTGATGCTGCTGGACGATCAGGGTGTGGTGCGTCGGGTCAATCCCGCCTTCGAACGTTTCGCCGGCCATCCGCCCGAGCAACTGCTGGGCCGGCGTGCCGTGACTCTAGACATCGATCCGCTGCACGGCGACTTCGCCCGGGCACTGGAGCAGTGCGTGACGACCCTGCGGCCCTGGCAGGGCCTGTTGCTGTGCCGACGTGCCGATGGCTCCCTGCGCCATCAGACCACCATGATCCAGCCGCTGGTGCGTGACGAGGGGCCGCTGCGGCTGCTGGTGATGCAGTATGACGTGACCGGCATGCGCGAACGTGAGCTGCGCGACCGCCAGCTGCTGGGGCGTCTGGAGAGTACCGTCTCGCGGGTCCCCAGCGCACTGTTCCGGCTCCGGCAGGGCGGCAATGGACAGCTCGAGTTCCTCTATCTCAGCGAGGCCCTGCGCTCGCTCTTCGGATTGGCGCCGGAGCAGTGCATGGATGACCCCGAGGCCCTGCTCGGCCGGCTGGCCCGAGACGACCGGCAGCGCTTCGAGGCCAGCCTGGCCCAGTCCGCGGTATCCCTTGCCCCCTGGCAGCTGGAGTTTCGGCTCTCGCTGCCCGAGGGAATGCGCTGGATCGAGGCGCGTGCCACGCCCCTGGCACGCGGCCAGGGTGACCTGATGTGGGATGGGCTGCTTATCGACATCGATGAGCGCAAGCAGGTCGAGCAGCGGGTGCAGCGGCTGGTGGGGACCGACATGCTGACCGGGGCCCTCAACCGTCGTGCCTTCCTCGAGCAGGGCGAGGCGGCCCTGGCCCGCGCGGCCCGCCACGGCGAGTCGCTGTCCCTTGCCATGCTCGACCTCGACCATTTCAAGGCCTTGAACGATACCTACGGCCATGCCGTGGGCGACCTGGCCCTGCAGGCCTTTGCCACGACCTGTCGTGAATCACTGCGCCCCTACGACCTCTTCGCGCGCATCGGTGGTGAGGAGTTCGTGGTGGTGCTGGTGGACAGCCGTCCCGAGGAAGCCTGGAGCGTGCTGGAGCGTCTGCGGCAGGCGGTTGCCGCCATCGAACTGGAGTCGGAGGGAGAGGTGGTGCGCTTCACTGTCAGCCTGGGGCTTGCGGTACTCGGGGGCGAGGGCTCACTGGAGTCGGGTCTCGCCCAGGCGGATCGCGCGCTCTATCGCGCCAAGCGCAGCGGGCGCAACCGGATCTGCGGCCCCGAGGCACTCATCCAGGATCCCGGGGCTCCGTGAGGAGGGGGGCTGGAAATCAACGTCGCACCCCGTCACGATCAGTGAGACCTGATCCCAGGTTGACCCCAAGGACAAGGAGCACATCAGCATGTCCGGACTCTCCGAAGACTTTCGCCTGCCGGTGGCCTGCCCGGGTTGCGGCAGCCACCTGATGCGGGTCTCCCAGGTGAAGAATCCCGACGACGCGGTGCACTGCGCTTCCTGCGGCAAGAGGATCTGCCTGTGGCACGAGGCCCAGACGGTACTCCGCCAGGGACCCGGCAGCGAGAGCGAAGCGCTGATCGAGGCCGCGGTCAACCGCCACGGCTGAGTGGCGTCAGCCGCGATTCCCCAGCAGGAAGGCCGGCGCCGATGGCGCCGGCCTTCCGCGTTTTCGGCAGCTGCCCTCGGCTACAGCAGCTCCTCACCGGCCAGCGCCAGGCGCGAGCGCTCCACGCTCTTGAGGGTGACGTGGCCGGCGTGGGGCCAGTCGCGGAAGCGCTGCACCAGTGCCGCCATACCGCAGGTGTTGGCGGTGAGGTAGGGGGTGTCGATCTGCCCCACGTTGCCCAGGCAGACGATCTTGGTATTGCGGCCTGCCCGGGTGACCAGCGACTTGAGCTGCTTGGGCGTGAAGTTCTGCGCCTCGTCGATGATCAGGAAGGTGTCGTTCAAGGTCCGCCCGCGCATGAAGCCGGGGGCGCGGATCTGGACCCGGGCGCCGAGCAGCTGGCGGGTGGCGCCGTTATCCCAGCTGGACTCGCCGTCCTCGTTGCGCAGCAGGTTGTCCATGTTGTCGTGGAATGCGCCCATCCAGGGCGACATCTTCTCCTCCTCGGTACCCGGCAGGAAGCCGATATCCTCGCTCATGGAGATCGGTGCCCGGGTAAAGACGATACGCTCGAACCGCTTGCTGTCCAGGGTCTGCTGGAAGGCTGCCGCGAGGGTCATGAAGGTCTTGCCGGTGCCGGCGCTGCCGGCAATGGTGACCAGGTCGATATCGTCATCCATCAGCAGGTTGAAGGCGAAGTTCTGGTGGCAGTCGCTGGCGTGTACCCCCCACACGCTGGCGCCGTGACGATAGTTGCTGATCAGCTCCAGGCGTGCGCGTCGATCACTCACCTCGCGCACGACGGCCTCGAAGCTGGCATCGCCGTCGGCGACCAGCATGCCGGGATGCCAGTCAGCGGGGATCTCGCCTGTCAGGTGATAGGTCACGCGCTGGTGGTCACGCTCGACCCTGACGTCCAGGGCGAGGCCATTCCACAGCTCGCTGCCGGCATCCGGGTAGACCCGCACCCCCTCCAGCATGGCGTCGCTGTCGTCGAAGGCGCGGTCGGTGAGATAGTCCTCTACCGGCACACCCAGGGCGGCGGCCTTGACGCGCAGGTTGATGTCCTTGGTGATCAGGATCACCGAGGCGTCGGCTCGTTCGCGGCGCAGGCGGCAGGTCTCGGCGAGGATGCGGTTGTCGGGGGTGTCGTCCAGTGGCTCCAGTGTGGCGAGGTCGGGGTAGCAGAGCAGGCGCAGACGGCCCTCGGGGCCGCTCAGGCGCCGGATGGGGATGCCGTCGCGGATCTGCTCGAGGCCGACGTCGGCGGTAAGGTCGGACAGGGTGCGGCTGACCTGGCGGGCGGTGCGGGCGATCTCGCGGATGCCGTTCTTGTGCTTGTCGAGCTCCTCGAGCACGGTCATGGGGATGACCACCTCGTGCTCGTCGAACTGGTAGAGGGCGGCGGGGTCGTGCAGCAGCACGTTGGTGTCCAGCACGTACAGCCGGGTGGCCTTCTTGTCGATGCGTACCATCGGCGCAGCTCTCCTGATTGTCGCGAGACAGGCGTCATGTGACGCCCTCCTTTCGACACTGTCAGCGCACGATGTCAGGAAGGTGACAGCGGCCTGACGGCGTCAGTAGCGCTGGTAACTCCTCCTGTGGCCTTGGACAAGCGGCGGGGAACTGGGTGCCCCGCTGTCTCCGAGCATGGTCGGCGCCGCGAGGCGTGGCAAGGCGAGTGGTCGATGCAGGGTCAACGCAGAAGGGGCAATGCAGCCGGGCTCACTCCGCGTGGCGATAGACTTGTTCGACGTCCAGGGTGGAGCGGTTGCCCAGGTCCGCGAAGTGTTCGGCCAGCCACGCCTTGGCGGTGCGCCGGCCCGCGTCGCGCAGGTGGCAGAGGAAGGGCCACTCGGCGTTCATCTTGCTCGACACGGAGAGTTCGGCGAGGGCCTCATCGCCGCTGATACGGTGAAACAGGGCGCCGGCGTAGCAGCCGATGTCGACGCCATGGTCGCCCAGCAGGCGCTGGAGCATGGCGATCATGCGCACCTCCTTGATCAGCGAGGCATTGAAGGTGATCTCGTTGAGGCGGTTCATGATCCCCGCGGCGCTGGTGGGCACCTCGTCGCGGTAGATGGGGTTGATCTGCACGATGACAATGTCGCGGGAGCCGCAGTGCTCCATCAGCGGCATCAGCGCCGGGTTGCCGGTGTAGCCGCCGTCCCAGTAGGCCTCGCCGTCGATCTCCACGGCATGGAACACCGTGGGCAGGCAGGCCGAGGCCATCACCGCGTCGACGCTCATCTCCTCCCTGGCGAAAACCCGCTGCTTGCCGCTGCGCACGTTGGTGGCGGTGACGAAGAGCTTGAGGTCGGGGCAGCGGCGCACCCGCTCGAAGTCGACCCGCTCGGCGACGATATCGCGCAGCGGATTGAGGTCGAAGGGGTTGAACTGGTAGGGGGAGACCAGCCGGCTCATCAGGTCCATGGCCACGTAGCCGGGGGAGTGGTCCAGGCTCCAGTTGCCGGTGAGCATGTCCAGCGGCGTTCGCCGGATGGGGCTGGCCATGCCGGCGCGGCTCACCGCAGCCCAGAAGTCGTGCAGGGCCTGACGGGCGGTGTCGCGGTCGCCGCGGGTCAGGGCGTCGGCCATCACCACGCCGTTCATGGCGCCTGCGCTGGTGCCGCTGATCCCCTCGATCTCGAGGCGCCCCTCCTCCAGCAGGCGGTCCATCACACCCCAGGTGAAGGCGCCGTGGGCGCCGCCACCCTGCAGCGCCAGGTCGATCCGCTTGGTCTCGCTCATGCTTACCCTCGTTCGGTCGTCAGGCCATGGTGCTGCGACGCATCATGGCAGCTTCTCACCGTCGAGGGAAAGCGATGGCTACTGCATGGCGAGCTGCTGGCCCTGGTCGCGGTCGCAGTCGAGGTAGGCGGAGCTCGCCAGCCACTCGGGGTCGGGGTAGTAGGCGAACAGGTACTGCTCCTCCTTGAGGCTGTCGATCAGCGGGTAGGTGACCTCCTGGCGTACCGCCGGGCAGCCCAGGCTGCGGCCCAGGCGGCCGGTCTGCTCGATGAACGATTCGCTGACGTAGTCGGCGCCGTGCATCACGATGGCGCGTTCGTAGGCCAGGTGGTTGACGCCCGGCTCGAGGCCCTCGAGGCGCAGCGAATAGCCGTTGCGTCCATAGTAGGTGTTCATGGTGCGGAACAGTCCCAGGCTAGACTGGTGGCTTTCCGGGGTGTTCGAGAAGCGCGAGGCCAGGGCATCGCCCGAGCCGCGGCCGTGGGAGACAAGCTCCTCGAAGAGCAGGGCCTTGCGCTGCAGGTCGAAAACCCACAGGCGCGGCTCGCTGGAGGGCAGCGAGTAGTCGATCACCGCCAGTCGCTCGGCGTCGGGGTCGGCGCATGAGAGGGCGCTGGCGGCCAGCTTGAGTACCTCGCGGCTGGCATCCGGTGCCAGGCGTGTCAGGGTCTGCTCCAGGCGCTCGCCTTCCAGTACCCTGGGGTGCAGGGCCTGGGCGAGGGTCGTGTCGGCGAGGGCAGAGGCGCCCGGTATCAGGCCGGCCGCACAGAGCAGCCAGGCGGGAAGGATCGATCGCAGCATCGCATGTGTCTCCTGGTTTCTCGCTATTATGTAGGGACGAGCCGGGATGGCCAAGTTAGCAATAAACGATACTGGAGGCGAACATGCGGCGATCTGTCGCGATAGGCGTGTTGACGTTGGGTATCATGCTGGTGTCCGGCATGGCCATGGCCCAGCAGCCGACAGCGCAGGAAGGCTCCGTGAGCGCGGTGGAGCAGGCCCTCGAGCAGCAGAATGGAACCCTCGAGGCGTTCTATGCGGCACGTGATTTCCAGGCTGCCTGGACCCGCGAGTCACGCGTCGAGGCGCTGGTCGAGGCGATGAAGAAACTGGCCGAGGATGGCCTGGAACCCGCTGACTACGGCGCCGATCGCCTGCTGGCAGAGTTTCGCCAGGCCCAGGCCGGCGATGACATGGCCAGGGGGCGTTTCGATACCCGGGCGACCCGCGCCCTGCTCACGGCGCTGCGCCATCTCCATCATGGCAAGGTCGACCCCAACAGCATCGATGCCGACTGGGAGGTACCCATCAACGCGCAGCTGCCCCCCATGGGGGCGATCGTGCGGGCGGTGGACGCGGGAGAGGTCACGGCGCTGCTCGATTCGGTACGCCCCGCCTATGCCCCCTACCAGCGGCTGCGGCAGGGGCTGGCCCGCTATCGCCATATCCAGCGTCTGGGCGGCTGGCCGATGCTGCCTGAGGGCGGGCCGACCCTGCGCCTGGGCGAGACGCACCCCGACGTGGCCATCCTGCGCGAACGCCTGGCCCGGGTCGGTGAACTGGAGGTGATGGCGGCGGACCCCTCGATCCTGCCGGCGGCCGACCTGGAGGCGCCGGATCCACGGCGTTTCGATGCCGACCTGGAGGCGGCGGTCAAGCGCTTCCAGGACCGCCACCTGCTGGAAACGGATGGTGTCGTCGGGCCCCGCACCCGGGCGGCCCTCAATGTGCCGGTGGGCAAACGCGTCGACCAGATCCGCCTCAACCTGGAGCGTGCCCGCTGGCTGATGCATGGCTTGCCCGAGGCCTTCGTGCTGGTGGATATCGCCGGCTACCGGCTCAGCTACTTCCGCCCCAACGGCCAGGTGTGGCGCTCGCGCATCGTGGTGGGCCAGCCCTATCGGCGCACGCCGTCGCTCCGCTCGGAGATTACCCACCTCACCGTCAACCCCACCTGGACGGTGCCGCCGACCATCCTGCGCGAGGACGTGATCCCCAAGGTGCGTCGCGATCCGGGCTACCTGGCGCGCCAGAACATGCAGGTACTGTCGCCCTCGGGGCAGCGCCTCAGCCCCGGCCAGGTCGACTGGTCGAACCCGGGCAACGTGATGATTCGCCAGGCCGCCGGGCCCGGCAACTCCCTGGGCCAGGTAGTGGTGCGCTTCCCCAACGACCACCTGGTCTACCTGCATGACACCCCGGCCCAGTCACTGTTCGCCCGCGAACAGCGGGCGTTCAGCTCGGGCTGCATTCGCGTGCAGGGGGTGCTGGAGTTCGCCCAGCTGCTGTTCGACGATACCGGCAGCGGTCATGACCTCCGCGCCCTGCTGGCGGACAGGCGCACCCGCGACGTGCCCCTGGCCGAGACGATGCCGGTGATCCTGCACTACTGGACGGTTCACCCGGACTCCGGCGGGCAGATGGTCTTCCGTCCGGATATCTACGAGCGCGACGATGCCCTGCTTCGCGCCCTGGATCGCCCCTTGGCGCTGTAGTCACTCATAGCCCTTGGCCTGGAGGCGGAACAGTCGCGCATAGCGGCCATTGGCGGCCATCAGGCTTGCATGGTCGCCCTGCTCGAGGATCTCGCCGCCGTCGATCACCAGGATCTGGTCGGCGGCGCGCACCGTGGAGAAGCGGTGGGAGATCAGGATGGTCATCTTGCCCTGGCTGTGGTCGCGGAAGTCGGCATAGACCGCCGCCTCGGCGGCGGCATCCATGGCCGCGGTGGGCTCGTCGAGGACCAGGATATCGGCGCTCTCGCGCATATAGGCCCGCGACAGGGCGACCTTCTGCCACTGGCCGCCGGAGAGCTCCTGGCCCCCCTTGAACCAGCGTCCCAGCTGGGTGTGGTAGCCGCCCGGCATCTCGGCGATGAAGTCGTCGGCCAGGCCGCGGCGGGCCGCCTCGCGCCAGCGGGCCTCGTCCTCGAAGGCGGCCACGTCACCGGCGCCGAGGTTCTCGCCGACCTTCATCTGGTAGCGCACGAAGTCCTGGAAGATCACTCCGATGCGCCGGCGCAGCGCCTGGACGTCCCACTCGCGCAGGTCGTTGCCGTCGAGCAGGATGCGCCCCGTGCTCGGCTCATAGAGCCGGGTCAGCAGCTTGATCAGGGTGGTCTTGCCCGAGCCGTTGGCGCCCACCAGCGCCAGGCTCTCGCTGGGTCTGAGGTGCAGCGAGATGCCCGAGAGGGCAGGCGTCTCGGCGCCGGGGTAGGTGAAGCCCACGTTCTCGAAGCGGATGCCGTCGCCGGGACGAGTGCCCGCGGTCAGGCTGCCCTCTTCCGGGGCCACCGGCTGCTCCAGGTACTCGTAGAGGTTCGAGAGGTAGAGGTTGTCCTCGTACATGCCGCTGATCGAGGTCAGGCTCGCCGAAAGCGCCGCCTGTCCCTGCTTGAAGACCATCAGGTACATGGTCATCTGGCCCAGGCTCAGGGTGCCGGTGATGGTCTCCACCACCACCCAGGCGTAGGCGCCGTAGAAGGCGACGGTACCCAGCAGGCCGAGCACGAAGCCCCAGCCCTCCCGACGCAGCGTGAGTCGGCGATCCTCGGCGTAGAGGGTGTCGAAGATCTTGCGGTAGCGGTCGAGCAGCAGCGGTTCCAGGCCAAACAGCTTGACCTCCTTGATGCTGTCCTCGCGGGCCAGCACGGTCTCCAGATACATCTGCATGCGGGTCTGGGGTGAGCGCCAGCGGAACAGCCGGAAGGCGTCGCCGGAGAACTTGGCCTCGGAGATGAAGACCGGCAGTGCGCCGACCACCAGCACCAGTGGCGCCCAGGGAGAGAACTGCACCAGCAGCACCCCGAAGCTGATCAGCGAGATGGCGTTCTGGGCCAGGGAGAAGGTCTTGTTGACCAGCCCCAGGGGACGCACCGATGCCTCGCGGCGGGCTCGGGTGAGCTTGTCGTAGAACTCCGAATCCTCGAACTGGGCGAGGCTCAACGTGCCGGCCTTCTCGAGGATCATCACGTTGACCTTCTGGCCGAGCAGGGCACGCAGCAGCGACTGCTGGGCGGAGAGCGCCCGCTGGGCCAGGGCGATGCCGGCGATCACGCCGGCCTCGGCCAGCACGTAGCGCAGCACCGGCCACCAGTCGGCCTCACCGGTGGCCTCGTGGTGCTCCATGGCGGCGACCACGGCATCGACGATCAGCTGGCCGAGCCAGGCGGCCACCGCCGGCAGCACCCCGGCCACCAGGGTGGCGATCGCCAGGCCCACTGTGAGCGCCCGCGAGGTCTGCCACACCAGCACCATTGCGCGGCGGCTGTAGCGGAACACGCCGAGGAAGGCCGTCAGGCGGTTCTCGGGCGGCGGGGCGGGGCGGGGTGAACGCGTGTGG
>NZ_JAJSPA010000056.1:0-16762 GCF_021282295.1 Halomonas sp. G15
TGGTGCATAAGGGACGGTGTAAGCATCGGGTCATCCATGAGCAAAAGCCGTTAGATGACCACATTAGCTCCTACTGGTAAAGCGCTACGAAGCCCGTCGTAGAGCGGTTTTTCATGCGTTTTCCCTGTGCACCTCTCGTCGACGGATCGCGGCGCCTCCACCGTTCAGGACGTGATGGCGCGCAACGAGGTGAGCCTGCTGCTCAGCCTCTACGCCTACCAGGTCTTGCATGGCCTGCGCTGCCTGCTGGAGCGGCAAACTCGGCAAGGCTGGAGCCTGAGCCGGATGCGTGAGCAGATGCTGAAGGTCGCCGCCACGCTGAGGCTGCACGCTCGGCGAATCACTGTTCATCTGGGGGCCGCCGCCGACAAGTGGTGGCCGACGCTGCTGAAGGGACTGCCGAAGCTGACCGCACTGAGCTGACGCTCCTGCGAGACCACCACAGCATCAGAAAGCGAGCGACTGGAGCGGCGGTCGGCGATCACGGCTGCTTGGACGGCCGCAATTGATTCCAAAGAGCTATAGGAAAGCGGGAAAAGGGCCGCGTTCTGGCATTACTCAACGGCCACACGCGCTGAAGAGGCCGATCCTGATAAGCGATGCCAACAGCCAGTACCTTCACAGACCGCTCAATCAGTACCCTCGTGAATGAGGCGGGTTCACTCCTCGCACCTCACCCTTCACGCCATGCCCAGTCGCTCGCGCTGGTAGCTGCCGTCTTGTACGCGGCGGCACCACTCCTGGTTGTCCAGGTACCACTGCACCGTCTTGCGGATGCCGGACTCGAAGGTCTCTTCCGGTCGCCAACCGAGCTCGCGCTCGATCTTGTCGGCATCGATGGCGTAGCGCATATCGTGGCCGGGGCGGTCTGCCACATAGGTGATCAGATTGGCGTAAGGAGAGTGCTGGGACGGGGCCAGCTCATCCAGCAGCGCGCAGATGGTGTTCACCACCTCGATGTTCTGCTTCTCGTTATGGCCGCCGATGTTGTAGGTCTCCCCTACCTCGCCTTCCGTCACCACCTTGTAGAGGGCGCTTGCGTGGTCTTCCACGTAGAGCCAGTCGCGGATCTGCTCGCCCTTGCCGTAGACCGGCAGCGCCTTGCCTTCCAGGGCGTTGAGGATCATCAGCGGGATCAGCTTCTCGGGGAAGTGATAGGGGCCGTAGTTGTTGGAGCAGTTAGTGATCAGCGTCGGCAGGCCGTAGGTGCGCTGCCAGGCGCGCACCAGATGATCGGAACTGGCCTTGCTGGCCGAGTAGGGAGAGCTGGGGGCGTAGGAGGTCTCTTCCGTGAAGAGCCCTTCGGGGCCTTCCAGGTCGCCATACACCTCATCGGTGGAGATATGGTGGAAGCGGAAGGCATCACGGCACTCGGCATCCAGGCCGTTCCAGTAGGCACGGGCCACTTCCAACAGCGTATAGGTGCCCACGATATTGGTCTGGATGAACTCCGCCGCGCCGTCGATGGAGCGGTCCACGTGGCTTTCAGCGGCCAGGTGCATCACCGCATCCGGCTGATGCTCGCGAAAGACGCGCTCCACCTCGGCACGGTCGCAGATATCGACCTGTTCGAAGGCGTAGCGGTCGCTGTCGGCCACTTCTGCCAGCGACTCCAAGTTGCCAGCATAAGTGAGCTTGTCGACATTGACGACGCTGTCGGTAGTGTTGGCGATGATATGACGGATGACGGCGGAGCCGATGAAGCCCGCGCCGCCGGTGATAAGGAGTTTCATGTCTATATATATCAGTGTCGCTAAGATTGAGGAATCGCAATTCTGAATTGAAGAAATAAACGCAGGATTCGCGTTATCCAGAGCGTCATCACAAGAGTGACAAATGGCCATTGGCAGCGTTCTGGCGAAACACCTGACCCCGCCAATTGGCGGGCCCAGTCCGCCATATTGCGGCATCGGCCGTTTCGTCAAAGGCCCCGCCATTTGGCGGGGTGATGCCGCATTGTGGCGAAAGCGCGCCATCTAACCCATTGATTTTTAAGTAAGCTAGCGATAAGGGAAGGCTGCCAATCGATTCAATCAGACCGCACCACTCGGCGAAGCGAAGCGCATAGGCCGACCACAGGGCCAGCGGCAGCGCCACCAAATCGGCGGCAATCATCATCAACCGCTTCTTGCCGCGGCTCAACTGAGCCACGGAGCGGTGCATCGTTTCGGGTCTGGTCATGCAGAATTCCGGATCATCCTTGGGGTTGGCTCACTCGGTACCATCACCTGGCAAACCTGCTCCTGTGCTTGGAATGCCGCTTTTCTGGAGGCAAACGGCAGATAATACTGCTGACTACCAAGCAAGCGCATGAACGGAGCAAGGTTACTCCTGCCCATTGTCGCTGGTAGAGAACAGCATAGGGTCAGTCGCCTGAGGGTTGACTTCTCCTTCCGGCTGATAGTGCAGCCTGTAGTGGGTCTCGCGACGCTCAGTGCACTCTTTCATCACCTCGCGAATCACCTGGCAAGACCTGTCGACCTCCGGTCCTTTCAAGGCTGGGTGGCACAAGAACATCAGGCTGGTTTCGATCAATTCACGGGCTACCGGTAGCGGCGCGCCCGGCCGCCACGGCACCTCTCTGAAAGCCCCATCACGAGGCACCTCCAGGTCAGATCCTGAGAATCGAGTAGGAGGGGGAGTCGCCTCCCCCGTCCTCTCACACCACCGGGCATACGGTTCCGTACCACGGCGGTTCACGAAGAACGACTAAGCCCTCTTGACCGTATCGAGTACCGAGATCAGGCCCTGCTGCTCGAACCATTTCCGTGGCAAGGCCTGATTCATGTGCGAGGCGCCGGCGTTCCACCAAGGGCCTCGCCCGTTTCCCGCTGACTTCCACGCCCGATGGTCGTCCAGACCCAGCGCCCGTAGCTTGCGGCGCCGGGTCCGCGGGCGTTTCCATTGCCGCCAGATCACGCAACGCAGTCGACGACGTATCCAACCCTCCAGCGCTTCCAGCGGGCGCTTTACGTCGACGAAGGAGAAGTAGTTGGCCCAGCCCCGCAGGACCGGGGTCAACTCTTCGATAACGCGCCGTATGTTGCGCCCCCTGCCACGCTTGAGGATCTCGCGGACACGCTGCATCAGGCGCTGCAGGCTGGCCTTGGCCAGCGTCAGCTTCGGCCGCTTGTGCCGGGTCAGCGTGTAGCCCAGATACCCCCGGTTCCAGGGTCGGTCCACCGCACTCTTGTCGCGATTGACCGTCAGCCTGAGTGAGCTCTCGAGAAAATCACTCAGACTGGCCATGACGCGCTCGCCCGCTCGCCGACTCCTGACATACACCTGCATGTCGTCGGCATAGCGGCAAAAGCGGTGGCCGCGGCGTTCCAGTTCCTTGTCCACGTCATCCAGCAGGATATTGGCCAGCAGCGGGCTGAGTGGTCCGCCCTGGGGCGTGCCCTGCCGGCGTGGCGCGACCAGGCCGTCCTGGAACATCCCGGCTTCCAGATAGCGGCGGATCAAGCGCAACGCTCGCTTGTCGCAGACGCGGCGCGCGACCCGCGCCATCAGCAGGTCGTGATTCACCCGGTCGAAGAAGGCTTCCAGGTCGAGGTCGACCACCCAGCGGTGGCCGGCAGTGACATGGGCCTTCATCGCCGAGACGGCCTGCTGGGCGCTGCGCCCGGGCCGATAGCCGTAACTCGATGCGGAGAACCCCGGATCGAAGATCGGCGTCAACACCTGAAGCAGCGCCTGCTGGATCAGCCGGTCGGTCACCGTGGGGATGCCGAGCTGTCGCGTCCCGCCCTTGGGCTTGGGAATCTCGACGGCTCGGATCGGGCTGGGGTGGTACTCACCGGCCAGCAGCCGTTCGCACAGCGTTGGCCAGCATTCCTTCAGGTGGTCGGCCAACTGGTGGACCGTCATGCCGTCGGCACCCGGCGCCCCCTTGTTGGCGACCACCCTTCGGTAAGCCCGCGCCATGTTGGCCTTCCCTACCACGGCCTCCATGAGCGGGGCGGGCTCCGCTTTCGTCCACGATGACGACGCCGGGATCGTCTCGACGCCCACCGGCCGGGACTCGGGGTTCCGCCCCTGCCCCTCTGGGTGGGTGGCGGTATCAGCGCCACTTTCTGCCTTCCTGATCGATCCTCGAGACATCATCGCCTACTCGCGGTTCTTCATGTTCGGCCCTTGGTGCCGCGGTGAACCGGCACTTACTATGGCCTCTGCTGACGTCTGGTGGCCCATCCCGTCGCCTCTCGGCGCCGGTAGCACCGTGGCAGACCACCAGACCTCCCAGGGTAAGACGCGCGACCTTCCTCCCATCTACCCGCCGCATTTACCTCCACATCTTCCGGATAGCTATTGGGCTTCGAGTGTCATTGCCCTCTCGCCCAGATGTGGCTGCCTCATATGCGATTCCTGTTCGTCAGGCCGGGAGTTTGCCTTCAGCTTCCTTCAGATTCCGCCTCGCGGCGGACACCCTTGCTGTTCGGCTAGCGGTTCCCGCTATCAGGGTCCGCAGGGGACTTTCACCCCCAAGTCATCCCGAGGCACCACCCTCGGGAACAGCACCTATCGGTGCTACGCGCCATGCCTGGCGCACAACAGACCACACCGCGGGCATTGATCTCGGCTAGGATGCGGTCACGATCCCAACCAGCCCTGAGGCAACCGGGCTCGACAAATGCCGTGGCCATCGCGGCCGCATGAACCATATATGCCGGGATAAGCGGAACACGCAGCGCAGTGCACGCCCTTGCCGCCTGCCATAGCCGTTCCGCGTGGCACTGGCGGACCACCCTCCAGCCAGGCACAGCATCAAGCTGTGTTCGAGCAACTGCCGCCTCCACCTCGGTCAATCGCCAATCGGATTCAGAACTCTCGGGCTTCCAGCGCCCCCCATCCAGCACTCCGGACTCGGCCACCTGGATCCAGCGCTTGCCCTGATCCTTGTAACTGGACATTCGCTCATGCAGCTGAGGATCCCGTGTAGTCAGCATGGCGCCGCCCTCGGTGCCCGTGGTCATGAATCCATCCGGGTGGATTGCCCAGCAGGCCACATGGCCGAAGCTCCCGACGCTGCGGCCCTTGTAGAGCGCTCCGAAGGCCTGGGAGCACTCCTCTATCACCGCGAGGCCATGTGTCTCGGCGAGCGCCGTCACACAGTCCATCTCACAGGGAAGCCCTACTTCATGAGTCACCACCACTGCCTTGGTCTGTGGCGTCAGCCTTTCTGCGAGACTGGGGGCAGTCATGTTGCGGGTATCACGATCAATATCGGCCAGCACTGGAACCGCCCCGCACCTGACGATTCCCGCTAACAGAGCGGGAGATGCCAACCCGCTAACGACTACCTCGTTGCGTGAGCCCTGAACCTGGCCAATGCCAAGGCACACCAGGGCAAGTTCGAGTGCAGTATCGAAATCGCATACCCCCAGGGCGCACTCGCAGTCAGCGAAACGAGCGAACTCCCGCTCGAAATCGCGACCTTCATGTCCATCCCAGTAGGTGAACTTTCCAGATGCCAATACCTTCTGCTTCGCCTGATCCCCTTCCGCTCCCACACTGGCCCAGGCCGCAGAAGCATGATAATTCATGAAATTTTCTCCTTGGCGACATCCTGCCGGGCCGCCACGAGCAAAAACGATGCGATGATAAATCGCTCAAGCAATAGAAGATGGAGTGTTGTCGTGTGCAACCTTACCTGCCACCAGACTGATCTATCGATATAGGCTGTTCAGATTCAGCGCCAACGGGTAAGCGATAAGCGGTCTTTCGACGCTCAACACCCTGCATCATCACTTGGCGAAGCACATCGCAAGTCATGCGAATATCATCCTCGGAGAGCTTCTCATGGCAAGGAAAAACAAGGGCGTTGCTGAGCTCTCCAACTGAGCCGGATACCATCGGCGTGTTCTGGTCGTTTACATCGGATAGGCTTTTACACTTAGCCCCATCGGCAGGGAAGCAGGTAACGCCTAGTGCTACGATTTCCTGATGGACACGGTCACGATTCCAGCCTGGCTTGAGGCATGTCGGTTCGACAAAAACACTACAAGTTTCATTGACATGCACATAAGACTCGGGATGTTCAGGTGCGGCCAACCCAGGGCTCTCGTTGGCCACCGCCCAGATTCGCTGAGCATTGCGATGCGAGGCCGGCTCTTGTGTAGCGACGGGCACCGCCTGCGCCTGAACGCGGTCACCGCTCCCCTTTCCCAATACGGTCTGGATGATATACCTGAAGTAGTCCGCTACTGTCAGGTTCTGCAGCATCTGCTGATCGGTCTCGGCCAGCAGCTCAGGGGTGGACATGTCGATCTCGTTGACCTGAGCCAGCCCTGTGATGCCAGGACGCGCCTCATAAACCTTTCGCTTCTCGCGCTCGGTCGTCAGCTCCTCCTGATTGAACAGGCCAGGGCGAGGCCCCACCAAGCTCATCTCACCCTTGAGCACGTTCCACAACTGGGGCAGCTCATCGAGCTTTGAGCGCCGCAGGAAATGCCCGAAAGGGGTGATCGCACTGGCGCAGGCCAAGTGGCTGGCGACGGACGCCGTATCCTTCTTCATGGTACGGAACTTGACGAGCGTAAAAGGCTTCTTGTACCGACCAACACGCACCTGCTTGAAAAGCGGAGAGCCGGTGTCGAAAAAACCGATAATTAACAACACGATAAAAACGGGAAGACCAATTATCAGCCCCAGCAATGAAAACAAGATATCCAATGCACGAATCAAAACATTATCCTTTTAAATAAAAGAGTAAATTAGCTAACTCGGCCCGAAAATCAGCGGCGCATCCCTAATCCAGGGAGAGCCTATACTCTCAGCCAACACATTGTAAATTTTGTATATAGTCTCCTGAAGGGAGCCCAGCCAGCGTTAGGCAACCACCGTCTTGCTCAACAGCGTCACTTCCGCGCAATCCGCGGCGAACATGCCCATACGGCCCTTCATCACGTACATTGTCACCCTGTAGGCCAGCCAAGGCAAATACCCACCGTCAGCAAGATCAATCGCTGCCGAAGAGATCCCGGGTATAGACCTTGTCGACTACATCCTCCAGCTCCCTGGCCATGCGGTTGGTGAGGATAACATCCGAGAGCGCCTTGAAGGCCTCGAGGTCGCGGATCACCCGGGAGCCGAAGAATGTCTCTTCCTGGAGCACCGGCTCATAGACCACCACCTCGATGCCCTTAGCCTTGAGGCGCTTCATCACGCCCTGCATGGCGCTGGCGCGGAAGTTGTCGGAGCCCGCCTTCATGATCAGCCGGTAGACCCCCACCACCCGCGGCTGGCGCTTGAGGATCTGCTCGGCGATGAAGTCCTTGCGGGTGCGGTTGGCATCCACGATGGCCTGCACCATGTTGCTGGGCACATCCTCATAATTGGCCAGCAGCTGCTTGGTGTCCTTGGGTAGACAGTAGCCGCCGTAGCCGAAGCTGGGGTTGTTGTAGTGGCTGCCGATGCGCGGGTCGAGCCCCACACCCTCGATGATCTGGCGGGTATCCAGGCCGTGAGTCTCGGCGTAGCTATCCAACTCGTTGAAGTAGGCCACCCGCATGGCAAGATAGGTGTTGGCGAACAGCTTGATCGCCTCCGCCTCGGTGCTGTTGGTGAAGAGAACCGGGATCTCCTCCTTCACCGCCCCCTGGGTGAGCAGCCCGGCGAAGGCCTCGGCGCGCGCTGAGTGCTCCCCCACGATGATCCGCGAGGGGTAGAGGTTATCGTGAAGCGCCCTGCCCTCGCGCAGAAACTCCGGCGAGAAAATAAGGTTCTGGGTGCCGAAGCGCTCGCAGGCCTCGGCGGTAAAGCCCACCGGCACGGTGGACTTGATCACCATCGTCGCCGTTGGGTTGATCGCCATCACGTCCTGGATCACCGCCTCGACGCTGGAGGTATCGAAATAGTTGGTCTTCGGGTCGTAGTCGGTGGGCGTGGCGATTACCACGAAGTACGCGCCCCGGTAGGCGGCTTCGCGGTCCAGGGTGGCGGTGAAATCCAGCTCGCGATGGACCAGGAAGTCGCTGATCTCGGCGTCTTCGATGGGCGAGCAGCGGTCGTTGAGCATCGCCACCTTCTCGGCGACGATATCCAGCGCCACCACCTGGTTGTGCTGGGCCAGCAGCATGGCGTTGGAGAGGCCGACGTAGCCGGTGCCGGCGATAGCAATCTTCATGGGGTGCGTCTCTTCGGTGCAATCAGTCGTTACAGTTCATACGTTATGGCTCAGACGTTATAGAACCCACGGTACCAGTCCACGAAGCGCTGCACACCCACCTCCACCCCCACCTGGGGGCGATGGCCGGTGGCCTGGAACAGCGCCTCGGTATCGGCCCAGGTGCGTGGCACATCGCCCGGCTGCATGGGCTTGAAGTCACACTGCGCCTCGCGGCCGGTGGCCTTCTCGATGGCGCTGATAAAATCCATCAGCGCCACCGGGCTGCCATTGCCGATGTTGTAGAGCGCATAGGGCGCGGTGCTGGTGTCGGGGGTCTCGGTACCACTGCCGGGCTGCGGCACCACGTCCAGGATGCGCACGACGCCCTCGACAATATCGTCGATATAGGTGAAGTCGCGCTGCATGTCGCCGTGGTTGAACACCTGGATGGGTTCGCCTGCCAGCAGCGCCCGGGTGAACTTGAAGGGCGCCATGTCAGGCCGGCCCCAGGGGCCGTAGACGGTAAAAAAGCGCAGCCCGGTGGTGGCCACCCCGTAGAGGTGGGCGTAGGTATGCGACATCAGCTCGTTAGCCTTCTTGGTGGCCGCGTAGAGGCTGACGGGGTGATCCACGGCGTCGCTGGTGGCAAAGGGTACCTTGTCGTTCATGCCGTAGACCGAGCTGGAGGAGGCGTAGACCAGATGCTCGACCCCGTGGTGCCGGCACCCCTCCAGCACGTTGAGGTGGCCCACGAGGTTGGCATCGGCGTAGACGTGGGGGTTCTCCAGCGAGTAGCGCACCCCAGCCTGAGCGGCGAGGTGAATCACCCGGTCGAAACGCTCAACAGCAAATAGCGCGGCCATACCCTCGCGGTCAGCCAGGTCCAGCTCGACGAAGCGGATATCGGAGCACTCGGCCAAGTCGGTAAGACGCGCCCGCTTCAGCGCCACATCGTAGTAGCCGTTGAGGTTGTCGATGCCGACAATAGCGTGGCCGTGCCCGGCTAATCGCTTGGCTACGGCGTGGCCAATGAAACCGGCCATGCCGGTGATGAGAATCTTCATGAACCTTCCTTGCTCATTGGTTGTGACGGACACGCTTACTCTGATCGAAGCTTAGCGTCTGGTCCGAATTTCGGGGACCACTTCACTGCAGGCCAAGCGCACGAGCGTCAGCGACAGTGACCACTCGGTCAGCGAGGGCAAGAGCTTCCTCGCGGTAGGCATCAAAGTAGCGGGCACGGCTCTTCTTCATCGGGGTAAGTGGCTATTCAAAATTTATCGTGCGCTCAGACCCGTAGCCGTCGAGTAGGCGACAGACCTCCTTGCTGAGGTGGTCAAATGAGAGATAGGCACTCAACGGTAGCCATGCGTACTTCATCTGCCGCCACAGAATCTCTATCAGGTTAAGCTCCGGCGAGTAAGCCGATAGGTAGACCAGATGCACACGATGCGACATCCACTCCATAATCTTCCTTCTGAAGGCCTTGGAGCGATGCATGCTGGCATTGTCGAGCACCACGATGGCGAAGGTATCGGGGTCTTTCTGGGCCACAAATTGATCAAATGCTTCGATGACTGTCTCGGTAGTCACCGGCTCCGTGGAGGTATGGTAGACCAGCTTCCCGGCTCGGCTGAGGAACCCCAGTACGTTCAACCTTCGGCTATGGGAGTAGGCGGTCATCTCAAAGGGCTGCCCAATGGGACTCCACGCGTATGGAACCGGTGACGACTGCGAAAAGCCCGACTCATCGAAGTAATAGAGCTCGTGCTCACCCAGGTCTTCCCGCTCCTGAAGCACCTTGAGAAGGCCTTGAGTGTTGCGGAAATCCGTTTCGTCGCGCCGTGCCCGTCGCGCCGTGCCTTCAGTGAATGCCGAATACGCTTGAAGCTGAGCCTATTTTTTTTCAGCGCCCTGCGGAGCGTCACCATGCTGATGTTTTTCCCGGTCTCTTCCTGAAAGCGGGCATGCAAGGAGCGGAGCTGGTGGGGCTGTTCGGCGACAAGTTCCTGCAGCCGATGGTGGTCGTCGTCATCCAAGGCCGGCGTGCGGCCACTGCGCGGCTTGTCGATCAGCCCATCAAGCCCTGCTACCTCCCACTGTTTGAGCCATCGAGATACGGCATCGCGGCGGACCTGCAATATCTCACAGATCTGAGCGATGGTATGACCTTGATCGCTCAGCAAGATGGCATGCGCACGTCGACGTAGGGCGCGCTTCTCACCATGGTGATAGGCGGAGGACAGCGTCTGCTGCTCAGACTCAGTGAGAGGTGCAACGAAGCGCCTTGCCATGGTTCCGTCCGTGTCAGTTATCCTACATGCATTATGCACGAAAACTTTCGGTTAGGCACTTAGCTTGCTTTGCCATGGGTCACTCGTTGAGTGTAATACCTTAACGGGGTATCCACTGCTGCTGGGCAAGATCAGGGCTTCCCTGCGCACACACTACTCGCTCCTGGCAGAACAACGGGGAATCGGTGTTGCAGTAGCCAAGCACCAGCAGGAATATGAAGACCTGCGACCCGAATATCAGACCAAACAGAGCAAAAAGCGCGTTGAAGAGTCGCAGCTAGATAGTTGTCTCTTGTCCCTCTCATTGTTGTTGAGAAGCCAGGTAGGCGGCAGCTGTCTCACGTAGCGCCTGATCGACGCTGACGGGCGGCGTCCAACCCAGGCGCTCACGGGTCTTGGTAATATCGACCTGCAGATTACCGCACAGCCGTTGGGCTATATGACCCTTCCTCAACAGGCCCGCACCCAGCTTGAGAAGCTTCACGGGAACCGGCAACAGCCGGGGGGGCCGTCCCATGGCCGTGGCCAGACGACGCAGTAGCTCGGTGGTGGAGAGGTCTTCACCGTCAC
Source organism: Halomonas sp. G15 (assembly GCF_021282295.1). Lineage (NCBI taxonomy): Bacteria > Pseudomonadati > Pseudomonadota > Gammaproteobacteria > Oceanospirillales > Halomonadaceae > Halomonas > Halomonas sp. G15. Next base: position 10,975 of record NZ_JAJSPA010000056.1, read on the forward strand.
TGGCCAGGAAGACCTGATTGGCCGCCTTGGGATGATCGAGGCAAAGCACGATCAAGTCGACAAGGTTGTCACGGGCCACCAATGAGCGGCGATTATGCCTTACTGCACCCAGTGGAAGCGGTACGCCACTAGCTACCCACTTCAGCAATCTACCAAAGTTACCCGGTGCGCAAGGACCATATACGAGTGGAGGGCGAATAATGACAACCTCCATGCCCACGTCTTCGGCAAAACGCAAAAGCCCTTTCTCGGCTTCATACTTGGAAAGCGCATAAGCCTCTTGAGGATTGGCTTCATCGCTCTCAGAAAATAGTCGCGTTGAATGGTTACCATTCACACCAATTGAGCTAAGAAAAATAAAACGTCGAACTCCTGCTACTACAGCCTGACGCGCCAGAGTCAAAGTACCATCGACATTTATCTTTCGATACATCGCAAGCTGATTAGCCGATGTCTCATTCATGATGTGAGCACGTGCTGCCGCATGCACTACCACCTCCACGTCCCGCAGCGCAACACTCCAGTCAGCATTTGGACCAAGCGATGGCGTTATAGCCAATTCGACACCTTCAGTCACTGAGACACTTCGTCGAGATCCAGCGACTGGAACATAGCGGCCGTTATCCTTCAGCTTTTCCACCACAGCACCACCCACAAAACCCGTCGCACCAGTTACCAGGACACGTTGTGTCATACGTCGCATTCCTCATGCAAACACCTGTAAACTTCCATATGGACGTCCACCACGTTTTCGACTGTGAACTCACGCTCAGCAAGCTCGCGCCCTGCACACCCCATGGCCTTCCGCCTTTCGGGTTCTTCCAAAAGTAACTGTAACGCATCGGCCAGAGCTTTTACATTGCGTACTGGGACCAGCAACCCCGTCTCCCCATCCACGATCGCATCGCGGCAGCCAGGGTGATCCGTGGTCACTATCGGTCGCCCACAAGCGGCCGCCTCAATCAGGGTCTTTGGCAACCCTTCACCATAGTACGAAGGCAAGGTCACTACATGTGACAGCGCATAAAGTTCAGGCACGTTTGGGCGATATCCCAACACCTCGACCACACCTTCCGCGGCCCAGGCCTCCACCTGCTCTGTAGCAATGGAGTAGGGGCTACCAGGATCCGGATCACCGATCAACCAAAATCGTGCCGAAACGCTACGTCCAAGCAACACGCGTGCCGCCGCCACAAACTCCTCAACCCCTTTTTGCCTCAGTAAGCGCGCCGCAAATGCTACAATTGGCACGCCCGAATCCTCTTTCCGAAAGGGCATCTTAGTTAGATCCACACCGGAGCCACGAACCATTACTACCTTCTCTTCCCGAAGACCAGCCGATTTAATCAATGTGTCTCGGTCACTTGTATTCTGCAGCATCACACGCTGATTGCGGTGGCCCAAGGCAACACGATACGCTAGCGCAACCACAGTACGTAAAATTCTGCTGCGAAAACCAGATGTAGTAAACACTGACCCAAGCCCAGCCACGGCAGAAACCACCGCAGGCACTCGAAGCATTCGTGCAATCACGCCACCATATAAAACGGGTTTCAAAGTCACCAAGTGAACAACATCTGGCCCCAGGCGGCGAATAAGTAGTGCTAATATCAGCAACCCCCGAAGCTCACGCAGAGGATGAGTCCCTCCACGCTCCAATGGAACGGAGTATGCACTCATACCTGCCTCGGTAATTTCCTGTGGTGGTTCACCAGGAGCCGCAACGTGCACATCGTAACCAAGCCTTCGGGCTTCAACAGCGATCGCCATCCGATGAGTAACAAAATAACCGAAGTGATTAACAACAAATAGTAATTTCATTCTAAAAATCAGCCCAACAATGTTTAACGGTCATATTATGTGCATTTAACCTGATCCGATAGGGGCCGCATAGGGTTACCTATCAGGTAAATCGATGAAACTGGCCTCGTTCCGGCAACCGCGTGGGTGTAACCTCCACCAGCAGGAGAACGCATGAAAAACGACTCTTCGACGGTGGGTGTGGAATTCACTGGCTCTTCGTCGTTGGATGTGGAATTCGTCCCCTGAGCTTGGCCAGGATATGACCTCCACGACGACAGGAGGTATGATCTTGCCCAGCAACAGTGGACACCCCGATAAGGCAGTACACTGTTGCTGGGCAAGATCAAACTATCTCAAGGTCATGAAGGCGGCGGTCTCCGAGAAGCCACTGCTGAAGCCGATGGGGAAGGCATTGGCTACGCTGGAGCTCCACGCCGACGCGGTGGTCTCGGGGCTGACGAACGCCCGACTGGAAGGCATGAACGGCCTGTTTCAGGCGGCTCGCTCACGTGTACGCGGCTACCGGAACGAGGCCAGCTTCATCGCCATGATCTACCTGATTGGCAGCCCGGTGGGCCGCCTGTTCGATCAGGCGAAATCCACATGAAGCGACGAAGAACCCAGGAAAACTCTAGAGCCTTGGACTCCACTAGCGCCGCACCAATTGTTTTAATCCAGAATTACCAACAAATCTAAATCTTAAATAACACTCCGTCATAACAAAAAAAACTGAAACAACTAAGTAAGCGTAAAACCCAGATCTATATCTTATAGCAGAGCCAGGATTGAACAAACCAAAAGGATAGTGAACAAACAAAATCCATAGCATTGGGACTAACAAAAAAGTTACAGCAAAGATATTAAATCTGCCACGCAAAATATCGGAATAAATGCTGTGAGCCATTAGAAAAGAGATGAATATAATCAAAATATAGCTTTCCATCAACACCAACATTTGTAGAAATTTTCCCGCAGCTTCATCAAGAGTCGGTCCAACGAAAGCAATATACATCCCATAGGGGGCTATGCGGAAAACGTCAAACTGATTAGTCCAGTAAATATTTTCACGTGTACTATTCATTTCATCGCTTCTAAAATGCAAAGGAATCTCAAATGAAATAGCGTCTATATGATGCCTAAAGACGAACAAGCCAAGAAAAGAAAAGAGAATAAAGAACAAAACAACAACTAGTTGGCCATTACCGCTCAATGAAAAATTTCTCTTAAGCCACAAGAAGACAAACAAACTTAGCAATCCTGACATATACTGAGGCTTGAAAAGAATGCATAAATAAATCGATATTAAAAGAAGCAGCTTATAGTTGATTAACCGCCCTCGATAATAATCAATTAAGCAGCCGAGAAGAACACCCATGAAAAAAACTGTTACAGCCTCTTTTGATGCAATCGATGTCCAGATACCAAAACTTGGAAACGATAAAATAACAAGAACAACCACAAGGCCCCTAGTGCTTATAAAAAGCCTAGAGACAGAGAAATACACTCCATAAAAAGACATTAGGACGAATGGAATATTAGCCAGAAATTTTCCCAATATATATGAAAATGGATATGTGAAATTATCCATCATATAAGTCGAACTCGCAAAAGGGTTACTTTTCCCAAATGTCAACCCAGACAAATAACGATCCATGTCGCCAAGCACTAGATAATTTGATAAAACATAGTAAGAAAACCACATATAAAAGAGTTTTACGAGAAAAAAAAACCCCCAGACATGATTTCTTCCAATCACCAAAGAAGAATTATTAGACTTCATAACAAGGACTGCCAATAATTCAAATACTTCTCGGAGACAGAATCCGGAGAATGATATTTTTCTACAAAGCACCTCATTTTGATCGAGCGCTCAGCAATTAGCTCTTTATTCTCAACAATATTCTCCATAACATTTGAAATTTGATCAATATCGGGCATTATATTTATAGCCGGCGGAAGGTTTCCAGCATATAACATCGATGACTCTGCCTCCACTCCACCACACAACAATTTACCTTGCGCCATAGAATATAAAGCATTCATTGCCAAGCTATAGGAGTAGACCTGATCAACAACCACATTCATTCGCTGCATTAACCGCAAATAATTTTCGAATGCCATATTTCCATCAATAATGCATTCAACGTCATCAGGATACTTTTTTGAAAGCCTGTCAAAACAAGTTTTAATCAGATGCGTACCTTTAAATCCAGGACGATTCAGCCCATGAAAAAAAACAACCTTACCATCAAGGAGATTATTTTCACTACAATTGATCCCTGAGATATCAACTGGTATGGGAATGGGCTCAGACGTTTTATCCAAATAGCCTGCAGCAATAAAGGTCGAATAATACTCGTACATTATAGGTATAATTCCGTCAACACTCTCCATGTAACGACGCATGAAGTCATAGTGCGACCTTGACGCCATGTAATACCTTCGACCACCTCTATCATGCTTAATGTGAGAAGGAATAGGACTGTAGCGCAAAACCTCTTGAGAATGCTGTACAAAAAAAGGGTCACTGCCAGCACCCGATAGCGTGACAATACCATTCTTGGATTTTAGATATTTGACAAGCATTAAATTTAGCGCACAATTACGTGGGATCACGTAAGGATTTATTATGTGTACGACATCATAATCCACAAAATATTTATAGTTCAAAAAAGGGCGGTATAGCTGTCTAAATTTGTATGATAGCAAATTAGATCCATACCCGAGATTGATATCTGCTGGGTATTTTTTTTGATAATCACTCGCAGCAGCCAGCACCACATCATGACCACGCCGTACAAGTGATTTTTTTAACTCATTATTAAGACCACTAAACTCGCCCAATAACAATATCCGCACAGGAGAGCCTCACTAAGTTAAGAGCTATTGTAACTTCTGGTGTATGGAGAAATGTCGGGGATGTTACTCAACTTTTAATTCATAGCGGCAAAAAAATTAAAGCATAATGAATACGACCGACATTAATTTTACAGAACAATGAAAAAGAAAATATTTGAAAGAGGATATCTTTTATAGATAAGGTAACCATACGAACCTTCACAGTAACTGTACAGGAGGCGGAAATGTAGGTTCTTCGTCACTTCATGTGGATTTGGCCTGATCGAACAGGCGACCCACCGGGCTGCCAATCAGGTAGATCATGGCGATGAAGCTGGCCTCGTTCCGGTAGCCGCGTACACGTGAGCGAGCCGCCTGAAACAGGCCGTTCATGCCTTCCAGTCGGGCGTTCGTCAGCCCCGAGACCACCGCGTCGGTGTGTCGCTCCAGCGTCTCCAGAGCTTTTCCCATGGGCTTCAGGAGAGGCTTCTCCTAGACCGCCGCCTTCATGATCTTGAGGTAGTTCGTGATACGCCACTGAGCCGCCCGCGGCGTCGGGGCCTTCTGGATCCAGCGCAGCTTCTCCTTGATCACCCAGGCATCGGACGTGGCGCTCTGGTCAGTCACCAGTTCCTGGAGCGCCGCCAGCTGCTTGGGCGTCAGGTTCTCGTTTTCCAGGCACTTCAGCAGGGCCCAGCGCAGCGACTTGGGATGCCCCTGCTCCCGGCGTTCCTTCTTGCGCACTTCGTCTAGCCGCTTGGTGAAGGTCTGCACGATATGGAACCAGTCGACCGTGACGTCGGCCTTGGGAAGATGCTCTGCCACGCCGCTCAGGAAGGCCTGTGACATGTCGCAGGCGACCTCGACCACGTTGTCCGGATCGCCGCCATGAGCCGCCAGGAAGGCGCTGAAGGCCTTGATGGTGTCCTTGCCGTGGCCTGGGACGGCGAAGATCACCGGCTCCTGCTTGCGCTGCATGTCGAGGAACACCGTGACGTAGCGCTGGCCGCGCTGGGAAGCCAGGGAAAACGCATGAAAAACCCTACACCGCGAGAATGTCTGCGAGGTAGGTCTCATCCAGCGCGGCTTTCTTCTGCTTTCGCCGAATACCGCCTTTGAAACGGGTCTCCCCTTTCAGGTAATTCAA